>JASJDX010000373.1 GCA_030064975.1 Pleurocapsa sp. MO_192.B19 | reverse complement strand
TTGAATTTACTCAATAGAGTAATTATTTCAATTCTTGAAAAGAATATAGGATAAGGCTTTTAAGCTTTTATTTCATCGAATTATACGCGCAGTGTTGTTTTCTGTTCGTTTACTATCGGATCGCCTTGTTGTTCTTTATACTTTTTCAGAATATCATCTGAAGAGAAAGATGTGACATCTAACTTATTGGTGGCAATTACAAATCTCCCTGCTTTTCTTTTCAAGGAGATTATTTTCTGATTGTCTGTTTGAATGAGCGCAGTTATTTGATATCTAGATTGTTGGCTTTTTGCTGATTTCTTTGTGACTATATAGTGAGAAATGAGATGATATTTAAGTTTGGAGCTTATTTGTTGTAACCTCAAATTAGCTTCAACTTCAGTTTCAAAATCTTTTTTAGATAAGCTCGCTAATTTTTGAGATACCAGTTGACATTCTTTGGCGCTCTTTTCTTCTAGCTTTTTGAGGTCTGATTTCTTTCTATAGCGTTTCTCAAATAAGTGAGATACACTAATTGAAATTTCAAAAGCAAATATGAAATGAAAGCGTATTCACTCGATTTCAGGCAAAAAATTCTTGATGTCTACAACAAAGAGGAAATTTCTCAGCGTCAATTAGCTAAAAGGTTTGATGTAGCTTTAAGTTTTATTTTTAAACTACTCAAACAATATCGAACTACGGGAGAAATAGCGCCCAAACCTTTTAATGGAGGGGTCAAACTCAAATTAAGTTCTGACAATTTAGTAGTTTTGGCGGAGCTGATTGAACAAAACAATGATGCGACCTTAGACGAACTATGCCAAATGCTTTATGAGAAGTTAGGCATTAATATTTCTCGTGCCACGATGGGAAGAATGACTCAAAAATTGCAATTAACCGTTAAAAAAAACTCTACATCCGACTGAGAAAGAAACAGAACGAGTACAAAAACTAAGAGTTGAGTTCTGGGAAAAAATACGGGATATTCCAGTTAAAGACTTAGTTTTTTTAGATGAGGCAGGGGTCAACCTAGCTCTAATTCGACTATATGCTCGTGCGCCACGAGGTCAAAGAGCAAGAGGGAGTCGCCCACATAAAAGAGGTAAAAATGTATCCATGATTGGAGCGATTGCGCTCCGCGCACAGGCTCACGCCAATCGCTTTGTCTGGAATTATTGCATCAATAAATTTGTTAGGTTCAATGGATGGACTGACTTTTGAAGCTTTTGTCATCCGAAAACTTATTCCAAATCTTTGGCAAGGTGCAGTAGTAGTTTGGGATAACTATAGTATTCATAAAGGAAAAGAGATTGAGCAAGCAATTGTCGCTGCTGGAGCTAGATTAATTTATTTACCACCTTATTCACCTGATTTTAATCAAGCATGAAAATTGCTGGTCAAAAATCAAAAATATTTTACGCTCTATTGGTGCTAGAAACTACAAAGATTTAGATTCAGCAATTTCCCAAGCTTATAGTCAGGTCTCTCTTAAAGATATTCATAGTTGGTTTTCTCATTCCTGTTACTGTATCTCACCAATTTGAGAAGGGCTATACTATAATTAATTAATTAAATAGCTTATTTAAAGCTATAACTAATACTAAATTTGATTAATAAAAGTTACTTTAATAATTAATCTATCAGGCATTTAATTTAGTTATCGAGATTAATACAAAGGTTATGATCGCGGAATAGCAAGAGGATTGGATAGTTCATTTTCTAATTAAATAATATGCAGTTTGAATGCACAAAAGCTAAAGTAATAACTTCTTAAAGTTATCCAAAACTTGGGTAATTTAGAGAACAATTACAAGTAATTAAGGCAAAAGTATTTTAGTATAACTAGATATTTTTAGACATAAAAAATGGGGCATAAAGCCCCTAATATTATTAGCTTGCTAATTTATTTTAATGTTAAGTAAGTTAGTAAGCTAAGTATCCTTTTACTAAATAATTAAGCGTTAGAATCAACTCTGCCATAGAAAATGCCACGTACTTTTACTTCTTCTGGCTCTTCTGCACCTAAGTCAGTAGCCGAAGGTTGTTCGCTTTCAAATACCCCAGCAATCTCTCCAGTTTCGCCATCTATTTTGGTGACGTTAAGAGACATTTTTCCTTTGCGAGAGACAAATTCTTTAACGTTTGCTTTAGAGAACTGAGGATCATCTGCTCGTCCAGGTAAAGCTACAGCGTTATCGTAGCCACTAGCAAGACTACGTCCTTTAGGATCTAAGAAAACCTGTCCACGATAGGAAGGAACGTTGAATTCACCTTCAAAATCAGTTGAGGTATTGATAGAATCAGCACTTGCTGTAGTAGTAGCAACTAATTGCTTCATAGTAAAGAGGAAGGGAACTTCTTTACCACCAGGTAATAAAACAGTGGCTGGTTGGAAGTCAAGGCCATCAATTTCAGTGAAAGTTAGAGTACCATCAGGATTGGGATCGATTTTACCTTGGATCTGATCGAGGCTAGAAGTATATCTAGTTAATAATTTACCTTGAATATACTCAGCTTTTTGACGTTTACTAACTGGTTCTTCTTTAACAAAATATTCTCTAGGTTCTAGGCACAAATCTTTAATACTATATGTCTTGCCTGCCTTAATCGGAATAGTGCCGCGACTACTATCAGGTAATTCTAAACAAGTATTAGCTATTCCAGTATTCAGAATATCGTCGTAAGTTAATTCGTTTCTGCTTACATCACTAGAATCACTACAGGCTGTTAGCAATCCTAAGCACAATGCTAGAAGGCTAGCAATAATTGTACGGTATCTCATAGTCAACTTCATTTTGTCAATTTTAGATTTAACATCGAGCGCGAAAGATGTCGAAAATAGGCTGTTGTTAATAATTTAGCCATTTTATAGATGCTATCTACTCTACCAAATAAGGACTACTAAAAATTCAATCAGACAAAAATCTCGTGTTTAATAACTAGATACTTGCTTGTTGCAATAATAAGCATCCTTGAATTAATTCAAGATCAGAGTGAATTTTGTATAAAGTAGACAAAGTTGATTTTTACTGTAATTTGGCACATGACTCAAGATAAAGACACGAATTATATTGGTTCGGATAGCGTATTGGAAGACACAGCTAGAGATATTTGTGCCTTAGCAGAGAAACATCGGAATGATAGTCTGTTTTTGTTATCTTTATTGCGTGATTTGGAAAAAATTCATCGCCAAATTAGAGTAGAGTTGTTTGAAGGAGCTTTACCCAAAACACGTAACGATTTATATCAATTCGTCAGAGATATTGAAGAGAAGGGAGGATGGCCTTACATTGAAAGAATGAGATTAAAAGATTTATTAAAAAATCTAGAATTTGAGCAAAAAACTGAATCAGAAGAAGTTTAAACCATAAAAATCAGAGCTAATTTATCTGTAATCCTTTTCAGGTTTCCAAACTACAGAGAAACAGTTAATCTGGAAGGTGTTATTTTAAGTTATTAAATTCTTGTTTTTATGGCTTTTACTGTTAATCCAATTAAGTTTGGTACAGACGGCTGGCGTGGGGTAATTGCTGCTGACTTTACCTTTGAGCGAGTAGCGATGTTAGCACCTTTGGCAGCCCAAGTTCTAGCTGATAATTATGGCGACACTGGGGCTAATCGTACAATTATTGTTGGTTACGATCGCCGTTTTATGGCAGAGGATTTTGCTAAATTAACCGCTGAAGCAGTACAAGAGGCGGGATTTGATGTGTTGTTATCGGAATGTTTTGCCCCTACCCCTGCTTTTAGTTGGGCAGCAAAGGCTTATAATGCTTTGGGGGCGATTGTGATGACAGCATCCCATAACCCTGCAGCTTATTTAGGATTAAAAGTAAAAAGTGCTTTTGGAGGTTCTGTACCCCCAGAGATTACCGAGCAGATTGAGGCAAAAATTGGTCAGTCTTTACCTAAAGCTGAGAAACCAGGAAAACTAGATAAATTTGACCCTTGGGAGAGTTACTGCCAAGGATTACAGCAAAAAGTAAATATTGCAGCAATTAGGGAAGCGATCGCCTTAGACAAACTTAAAGTATATGTAGATGTAATGCACGGTGCAGCGGCTACGGGGTTAGAACGTCTTTTAGGTTGTCCTGTCAATGAAATAAATAGCGATCGCGATCCTTTGTTTGGTGGTGGCGCACCTGAACCTTTACCGAAATATCTGCCTGAGTTTTTCCGTGCGATTAAAGAAGGAGCGAAACAAAATCCTGATAGTATTAGAGTTGGGTTAGTATTTGATGGTGATAGCGATCGCATTGCTGGTGCAGATGGTGAAGGTAATTTTCTAAGTTCGCAAGTATTAATTCCTATCTTGATTGAACACCTTGCTCAACGTAAAGGCTTTACAGGAGAAATTGTTAAAACTGTTAGTGGTTCAGATTTAATCCCCCGTCTAGCTGAATTATATGGACGTTCTGTTTACGAGACACCCATTGGCTATAAATACATTGGCGACAGAATGTTACACGCCGAAGTAATGATTGGTGGCGAAGAATCTGGGGGAATTGGCTATGGTACGCATATACCCGAACGCGATGCTCTATTATCGGCTCTTTATGTTTTAGAAGCGGTGGTAGAGTCGGGAGAAGATTTGGGTGCTATTTATGCTCGACTACAGCAGAAAACTAATTTTACTGCTCACTACGATCGCATTGATTTACCCTTAGCTAGTATGGATGTCCGAGCTAAATTATTAGAGCGTTTGCAAAACGAAACTCCTCAAGAAGTAGCGGGGATTCCAGTAGTAGACTGTCTGGATATTGATGGCTATAAATTTAGAATGAGTGACATGACTTGGTTGCTGATTCGCTTCAGTGGTACGGAGCCAGTATTACGCCTCTATTGTCAAGCTCCTACTATGCCAGAAGTGCGTAAGGTTTTAGAATGGGCGAGAGATTGGGCTAATTCTGTTTAGTTTTTGCTTCGGGCATTTAGTTAAACGCCCGAAGATAAGTATTTTCTAAGTAATTTATAATTTAATGACAAAGTTAGTAGTCGCTACGGGGAATCCTGGTAAGTTAAAGGAAATACAGGAGTATTTGAAAGGTTTGCCTTGGCAATTGGAATTGAAACCTGCGGATTTGGATATCGAAGAAACGGGAACTACTTTTATCGCTAATGCTCGTCTCAAAGCTTCAGAAGTGGCAAAATCCTTGGGAGAATGGGCGATCGCCGATGATTCTGGGTTAGAGGTAAATGCTCTAGATGGTGCGCCAGGACTATATTCAGCACGCTATGGAAAAACAGACGAAGATCGGATTAATCGTCTACTAACAGAATTGGGCAATACAGATAATAGACAAGCAAAATTTATTTGTGCAGTGGCGATCGCCAGTCCTGATGGGAAGATTGCTTTAGAAACAGAGGGAATATGTCCAGGGGAAATATTACATTCTCCCCGTGGTAATGGTGGTTTTGGCTACGATCCTATTTTTTACGTACCATCAGAAAAACAAACTTTTGCCGAAATGTCTGCCGAAACTAAGGGGAAAATTAGTCATCGTGGGGTAGCTTTTGAGCAGTTAATGCCCAAGTTAGAAGAATTGTCCCATAGATTAACTACTGAATAAACAGCCAACCATAACCTAAAAAGGCGATCGCCCATAACCCACCGTAAATGTAACCTAGTCTTTTTTTATAAGTTTTAGACTTGTTTTTCTCGATCGCCAGATGAATTGTTAAAACTATAGGAGTTAACCAAAATAAAACAGATAAGGCGATTATGATATTATTTTCCCTCATCACAACTTCCCTTCGCAATCAACAATTGTCAGGCTGAACAGCCATTCGCCCCTAATTAATAAAAACAAAAGACCAAGTAGAATAAATAAAGATCGCCACTGCCAAAGCTGCTAATAAAGCTTCGATTATATTACCAATAATAGAAGCAATAACAATTCCTGTACTCGCTTTGAAGGCTTGTTTGACACGAGCGTCATAATCAAGATTACTGCGATATAAATATTCACCAATAAACGCGCCCAATACTGCCCCAACAAGTACTCCAATCAAAGGGCCACCAATAGGTAAAGCGGGTAATAAACCGAAAAACCCCAAAACCATGCCAGCGATCGCACCATATTGACTCCATTTACTGGCATTACTCTGTTTTAGCCCAAAATAAAGAGCTAAATATTCCACTCCTGCACTGAGAATTAAAACTGCAAAAATCAAAATCATGGGTAAACCGATACCCGCAAAATCAGTCGCGATACTCCAAATTAAAATAGCGACCAAAATAATACTGCTACCAGGAAGCCCAGGAATAATTGCCCCAATTACTCCTATTCCCATTAATCCTAAGACTATCCAATAAATAGTAGTTATATCCATAATTCAGTTATTAGTTATTAGTTATTAGTTCCCTCAAAGCCGACGTCCAACTATCTGAGCAAAGCGATCTTTTCCTTCTTGTAACCTACCAGGAACACCATTAGGATATTCTTGGTTAATCATGGTGACTAATTGCTCAATACGATTAGCAGGATTGGGGTGAGTACTCATAAATTCTGGTTGTTCTCCTGCACCACCTCTAGCAGAATTGAGAATTTTCATTAACTCGACGATCCCAACAGGGTTATAATCCGCTGCGGTCATAAATTGAAATCCCAGGCGATCGCTTTCTAATTCGTCGTCTCTGCCATACTTAAGATTGACCATCTGATTAACTGCTTGAGCTAAAATAGCCGCCTGTCTACCACTTCCAGGGCGATCGCTAGCGGCAATTCCTACAGCATTTACTAAGGCACTACCTAACTGTTGTTTGGCTAAATGTTCTGCACCATGTCTGCCAATTACATGACCAACTTCGTGACCCAAAACCCCTGCTAACTGGGCTTCTGAATTAAGCCGACTCAATAAAGCTGCGGTGATAAATACTTGTCCTCCAGGGAGAGCAAAGGCATTAACTGTTTGGGGATCGCGCAATAAATGAAATTCAAATGGGTAAGGAGAATTTTTGGCTGCCGAACTTTGTACTACCCGATTTCCTACCTGATCTACATAATCTTGTAAAGTGCGATCGGGATATAAATTACCGTGCTATGCTGCCATTTTAGGTGCAGATTGGCGACCAATAACTATTTCTTGTTGGGGTGAAAGCTGTACTCTTTGTCTTTCCCCCGTAATAGGATTTTCACTAACGTTAGTGAAATAGTTAAACATCCCAAATATGGCGAAGATTACGCCAATACCTAAGCGTATTAATAACCTACTCACTCTAGACTCTTGCTCCAATTAAATTATTGGCAGAATATTATCATGAGTATATTTATTTCTTAGTTTTTCTTTGATCTTCTTTAATCTACTTACTACAATTCTTAATCCTATACAAATTTAATTGTCGCTTTTTGAGTTGTTGCTTTTAAGCATTATCTGACAATAACCAATCAATTTAGTCGTGCGATCGCTGATACTTTGTAATCTTTTAGTTCGGGTAACATTTTGGCGTGCAGAAGCTAAAAATAAGATATCTGTGGTTAATAATTTAAACTCCCGCTTAATTTCTGTTTGTACTGACTGCCAACGAGCAACGATATCTTGTTCTAACTCTTGCTGATCAAGACAAACAATATTATTGTCAAACCATTGTGCTAGCTTCTGAAACTGTTGTTGTATATGAGAATTGGTAACTTCTACTTCAGGATTTATCAAAAAGCTCTTAAAGTCTGTTAACAAAGTCAAGAAATCCTGATATGCTCTATCATATGATGCATTTAACATTATTGAGTTAAGAGAAGGTCATTAATAAGGTAAAATTCTACTAAGTAGACTTGACTTTTTGGTTGATTGAACATTTTCAAAATCAGCTTGTTAGAGTAGACTTTTATTCTTAAATAAATACGTCAATTTTATATATATTAATACTCAACCAGATTGCCAAATTAAACCATAATTCCTCTCAAGATATTTGACTCACAATCAAGGTATTCAGATAGGATTAAAGAGTATCTAAGCGAAAGTAGTATAAATTTAAGGTTTTTCTTCATTTATCTTGTCCTTCCACATTTACATACATATATTTTATTGATCTATGACCGCTATCTCTATCATAGAAAATCGCTCCAACGAAGTTAAACTTCCTGGCTGGTTACGAGAATGCCTAATTAATCATCAGCCAGAGCAATCAGAATCTGATGAAACTTTAATTTGTCGGGCATTTAATTTTGCTTACCAGTTACACGAAGGGCAATATCGTAAATCTGGAGAGCCTTATATTGCTCACCCGATAGCGGTAGCTAGTTTGTTACGAGATTTGGGTGGAGATAGTGTAACTATCGCCGCAGGTTTTTTACATGACGTAGTAGAAGACACCGAAGTGACCCCAGAAGAAATTGAGGAAATGTTTGGGGTACAAGTACGCCAGCTTGTCGAGGGAGTAACTAAACTATCTAAGTTTAATTTTTCTAGTACCACTGAACGTCAAGCGGAGAACTTCCGACGAATGTTCCTCGCAATGGCAACGGATATCCGCGTGATTGTAGTTAAGCTAGCAGATCGACTGCATAACATGCGGACGCTGGATCATCTTAAACCAGAAAAACAACGACGTATTAGCCAAGAAACTAGAGAAATTTTTGCGCCTCTGGCAAATAGGTTAGGTATTGGTCGTTTTAAGTGGGAACTAGAAGATTTATGTTTTAAATATTTAGAACCAGAAGCTTATGAAGAAATTAAGGCTTTAATTGCCGAAAGAAGAGCCGATCGCGAAGCGAGAATTACTCAAGTCACTGAAACATTGCGATCGCGTCTGGAGCAGTTAAAAGTTAATGTGGTGGAGTTGAAAGGACGACCTAAGCATCTTTACGGCATTTATCAGAAAATGCAGCGACAGCAGAAAGAATTTAGCCAAATTTATGACATTGCTGCCTTTAGGATTATTGTCGAAACTAACGAAGAATGTTATCGTGCTTTGGCAGTAGTTCATGATGCTTTCAAACCTATTCCAGGGCGTTTTAAAGACTACATCGGCTTACCCAAACCCAATCGTTACCAATCATTACACACCACTGTAGTTGGCTCTAATGGTCGTCCCATTGAAATCCAAATTAGGACAATGGAAATGCACCACATCGCCGAATACGGAATTGCTGCGCACTGGAAATATAAGGAAACAGGTTCGAGCAACATCAAAGTCTCTTCTGAAGATAATAAATTTACCTGGTTACGACAGCTATTGGAGTGGCAAAAAGATCTTAGCGATGCTCAAGAGTATATGGAGAGCGTAAAAGACAATTTATTTGAAGATGATGTTTATGTTTTTACTCCTGATGGTGATGTAATTGCTTTGGCGCAGGGAGCAACTCCTGTGGACTTTGCCTATCGCATTCACAGCGAAATTGGCAATCACATGAAGGGTGCAAGAGTAAATGGTCGCTGGTCAGTACTATCTAAACCTTTAGAGAATGGCGATATTGTCGAAATTGTTACCCAGAAAAATAGTCATCCTAGTTTAGACTGGCTCAACTTTGTAGTAAGTCCTACGGCTCGTAATCGCATCCGTCAATGGTACAAGCGATCGCACCGGGATGAAAATATTGCCCGAGGCAAAGAATTATTAGAAAAAGAAATGGGGAAAAGTGGCTTTGATTCTTTGCTTAAATCTGAGCCAATGCAAATAGCAGCGCAGCGCTGCAACTATCAATCTGTAGAAGATTTGTTGGCAGCTTTGGGATATGGCGAAATTACTCAAAACCATGTGGTTAATCGTCTGCGGGATGT
>JASJDX010000372.1 GCA_030064975.1 Pleurocapsa sp. MO_192.B19 | reverse complement strand
GGAGTATTTCTGTACAATATCTCTGCTACCTCTTTCAGTTTTTCTTCGACTATTGCTTGTTCTTCTGGTGTCATCTTTTTCTGAGGTCAATCTATCTTTCTTCCGACACCATATTACTCTAAGCATTTTTACTCACTGCAAAAGTGGGATGCTCCCCAAGACAGTTAATTTCTTTTCATTCCTGGGAACTCTAAGATTGGAGGCTTCAAGAGTAAGTAAAATATGCCAGGAAGATTAGCCATTGATTTTGGTACGTCCAATACCGTAGTCGCCCTGTGGGATGAAGCCCAACAGACGGGTATTCCCTTTCATATTCCCGACTATGGTTCTTTCTATCACCACGACAACGAGAAAATCTCCGTCATTCCTTCTCAGATTCACTACGCTAACGATAAAAGAAGATGGCTGGGCAATCAGGTAGAACAACAAAATCTGACTAAAAGCGATCGCACTTTTCGTTGGATGAAACGCTACATATCCAATCGCAGTCCCGTGAAAAGAAAGATCGACGGCAAACAAATTTCTCACTTTGATGCGGGTCAAGATTTTCTCTCTACTGTATTACTATTTGCTGCTACCGAATTAAACATTGGCGATGAAGAAGTAGCCTTTACCGTTCCCGTAGAATCCTTTGAACATTACGAAAACTGGCTAACAGATGTGGCTGAAGCTGCGGGAATTAGACGTTTTCGTTTAATTGACGAACCCTCGGCTGCTGCTTTGGGTTATGGAGCGCATATTCAACCAGGAGATGTTTATCTCATCTTTGATTTTGGGGGCGGTACGTTAGATGTAGCGGTAGTTTTAATCGAAGAATCAGACCAATCTCAAGGTGGTCGTCGCTGTCGGGTATTGGGGAAAGCAGGATTAGAAATTGGAGGTTCGACTATCGACCAGTGGCTATTTCAAGATGTACTCAAGCAGATAGAAAGAGATGATTACGATGAAGAGGTGCGTCAGTTAAGTAGAGCTTTACTCGTAGAATGCGAACGGGCTAAGGTTAGATTATCAGAACGCGAACGGGCTGATGTTACCGTAATGAATCCCAATACGGGTGGAGTTTTATCGGCAGAGTTTACCCGCAGTAAGTTTGAAGATTTACTCGATGATAATGAAGCCTTTAACCAAATAGATACAACTATCCGTCGCGCCCTCAATTCTGCCCGCGAACGAGGTTATCAGGAAGATGATATCAAAGCCGTCTTACTGGTAGGTGGTAGCAGTCAAATTCCCTCCATTCAGCGTACTGTCAAGCGTATCTTTGGCAAAGATCGGGTGATGCTCAATCGTCCCTTAGATGCCGTAGCTAGAGGGGCAGCAGCATTTGTCGCAGGTGTAGATTTCTACGACCACATCCAACATGATTACGCGATTCGCTTCCTCAACCGCCAAAAAGGAGATTACGACTACAAAGTATTAGTCAAACGGGGTACGCCCTATCCTACCGCCGAAACTCTAGCCAGATTAACAGTCAAAGCTTCCTACGATGGTCAATCTCAGTTGGGTTTGGCACTGTTTGAAATGGGAGAAAGCAGACAGCGCAGTAATAATGGCGCAGCAATGGAAATAGTATTTGACCCTTCTGGTGCAGCCCGTTTATCAGAAGTAAATGCGGAAGATGAAGATAATCGCGCCCATTTTTGGATGAACGAACACAGTCCTACATTTCTTAATGCCAAGCCTCCAGCCAAGCAAGGAGAATCGAGATTTCAGGTGGAGTTTTCTATTGATGGCAACAAAAGATTACTCATGACTTCACGGGATTTAAAAACCCAAAAATATACTCACCGCGATTATCCAGTTGTCAAATTAACCTAAGTATTTGAAATCGATATGTCCCACTTTACAACTATCAAAACCACAATTGTTGAAAAAGAATACCTCAAACAAGCCTTATCAGAGTTAGGTCACAATTACCAAGAAGGTAATGTAAACATTCGCGGTTATCAAGGTATTCAAACACCTGTAGCTATAAAAATCCCTACCAAAAATACTGGCTACGATATTGGCTTTCGTCAGTCGAATAATGCCTACGAAATAGTTGCTGATTGGTGGGGCATTAAAGACATCAAACAAGATCGGTTTTTACAACAGGTTTCCCAACGCTATGCCTATCATGCAGCCAAAGCCAAGTTAGAAGAACAAGGTTTTTCTCTAGTTAGTGAAGAAGCACAAGAAGGCGATCGCATTCATTTAGTGCTGAGACGAACAGTATAAAAGTTTAGATCGACAACTTATTTATTACTTTTGAATAATTAACTATTACTGATGTGAAGTGGAAAGTTTAAAAAAAGAAAAATTAGAGTTTAGAGAAATACCAGCACCTTATAAAGATGATAGTGAAGAGCGTGTTTATGGCTTATTCAAGGAAGATGGAACAAAAATAGGAGAGAGCAGATTTACCTCTAGTAGATTTAAAGATGCTTGGTATTTACGCGATATCTGTACTCTTCCAGAATTTGAAAGACAGGGATATGGAAGTAAGTTATTAGAACTTACCTGCTCAAAAATGTGGAGCATAGAAAAGAAAGATATAGTTCTTTCAGTACCAGGGAATACTATTGCTGAAGATGGCTTCGATCGCTATCAATGGTATAAGAATCATGGTTTCACAGGTCCACGCGACTTTATGACTCGTAAACCATGTGCTTTTTTAAACTTGAATTATTTGTGCGATTTATTTACTTAATACAAAGGCGAAATTTAGGATAAATTATGGAACTTCAAGAGATTGATGTATTTATCGAAAAAGACGGGCAGGTAAAAATTGAGGTACGGGGAGTTAAAGGAATGTCCTGTCTCGATTTAACTAAAGATTTGGAAGCAGTTTTGGGCGATCAAACTGTAATTAGAGAAATGACTCCAGAAGCAGATGAGATAGGACAAGAACAAGTTCGACAGCAGCAGTGGAACTGGGGATAGATTAGAAATTATTTTCAAGCGAGCGATCGCAATTCAATCAGTTCACTTGGTTGTCCGTAATAGGTAACTAAAACTTCTTTCTTAGCACGAGTAGCAGCAACATGAAGCAAACAGCGATCGCGTTCTATTAAAGAAAGACGTGCTCGATTATCTGAGAGGCGATCGAGTATCCTTTTCGGTGGTAACTCATCTATGGTCAATCCAGCTAACAATACATATTCAAACTGAAGTCCTTTAACTCGGTGCATTGTGGCTAATCTCAATCCAGGAGTTGTCAGATCGTCAGCTTGGCTTCTATGTATCTGACAAGTTCTAATACCTAGATTATTTAAAGCTTGTGAGTAAGATTTAATTAACGATCTAGTACGTAACATTAAACAACTGCTAGAAAGAGTTTTCTCCTGTTGTTCAATTCGTTTAAGCTGTTCGGCAAGGTATTGCACTTCTTCGTCAAAGGTTTTAAATCCTTTAATTGTTGGTTCTTGACCGTGTAGTAATGAACGATAATCACTAAGATCGTTCTTTCCGCCGTCTAGATCGTCAAATTTAGAGCCAGCAAGAACTTGAGATGCCCATTTACGAATCTCGTCAGTGGTTCTGTAATTCAGTCTCAATCTACGAGAACGTCCGCGTATTTCAATCCCAGAATGACTCAGCGTCACTTTGTGTTGATAGATACGTTGATGGGGATCGCCGACGATAAATAAATCATTTTCACCTTCTGAAATCATTGCCCTTAGTAAAGAAAAAGCTTCTGTTCCCATATCCTGAGCTTCATCGACGATTACTGCTTTAAATGGTAAAGTTTCTCCCTGTTTATTTTTCAGTAGGCTACAGGCATCTCTAATAGCAGTTTGACGGTCTTTCCAGCCTTTTTCTTGGAGCAGAGAGTTGAATTCAGCAAATACATTCCAGATTTCAGCTTTTTTAGCTCGATTAAGTCTTGTTCCTCTCCCTACTCGCGGTGCTTTCAAATATTCTTTGAGAGTTTTTACATTGTAGGGTTGAATGACTTCACGCCATTCATCTTGATAAAACGCTCTTGAAAATTCTGGTGCGAGAGTATAAGCTTGCGACCACAATTCATCTAGATCGTTGTCGTAAACTATTCGGGCTTTAATACCTTCTTGCTTGAGAAAATTAATGACCCAGCTATCAATATTCTCAACCTTAATACGACTCATAATTTCTGGAGAACAGATTTTGCTTAAATTGTTCTCAATATCGATCGCCAGATTGCGAGTATAGGTAGTAAAGAAGATCCGATCTGTAGGTTTAGTGAAACGATTTTCTGCTAGCCATTTAGCGCGGTGCATGGCTACTACAGTTTTTCCCGTCCCTGCACCGCCTAATACTCTTACTGCACCATTCCAATCTCTTTCTACCAAACGACGTTGAGTAGGATGGAGGAAAACGCGCCATTTTTCTAAAGGTGCAGCCAGCATTTCTTCTAGTTCGGCATCATCTTCTACAATATAGAATCTACGCTTACTATCATCGGTTTCCAAAGCAGCATCAAAGTCTTCGGTATTAACCTGGCGATCGCTTTTCTTATCCTGAAGGTCTAGTACTTGGTCGAGGGAGTAACCAGCAGCCAGAAGTAATATCGCATCGGCAGCTTCTTCTGGTAGTTTATCAATTATGCGATCTACATCTTCATCCGTAAGGGTTCTGCCTGGAAATAAGATACCAGTCTTGAAACCGCACAGATAACTGTTGGGAGCGGAAGATTAACCATGAAGGCTGGTATCTTATTTTTTTGCTCCTCCCTAAACTGTCTTATCCTGTCATTGCTTATGTGATGGAGTCCCAGTTCGTTCTGGAGTTTAATTAATACTTCTGCTGTAGCTCGATCTAATTGTTCGAGATTAACTCCTACCGCACAAGTCCCCGTCTGTTCTAAAGAACCGCCAAAGGAGGTTTTGAGGCTGAGTTCAGAGATAATTTCCCAATCCAAACGGCGATCGCAATATTCTTTCAACTGCGGACTACATTTACCAGACTTCCTTAACTCTTCCCATTCATACAGCCACTCCAAATCCGAAGGTAGAAAAGTAGCTACATAATCGGTATCCGAACCGAGCTTTTCCCGCCAATATTGTTTGAATTCAGGGATAATTTGCTCTAAATTCCTGCCATTACCCCGTTCGTCTAAATATTGCTTGATAGCAGTTCTTAAAGTAGTTCTAAAAGTACGGGCAGCAAAGAAACCTGCACGATGGGCAGCATCTTGTACAGAGTCGGAGAAGGTGATTAGTTTTTTATCGTCGTTATAGGTGGAAGCAAACAAAGTGCCAATAGCAGCACTAGCCAAACTAGCAGCACGCGAACCTAAAATAGCTAGATTATTTTTAGCCTTACAGAAGGGACAATCATGACTGGTTTCTCGCCATTTTGAGCCATTCTTGGTTTTCTCCCGCACCATATTGGGTTCGATAACTGATAATAAATTTTTGCTACCACAGCCATGACAGTAAGTAGCTTTGGGGATATTTAACCTCAAACAATCCTGGCATAGCTTTCTCTCATTTCTTTCTTTCTCTTCGTGTTTTTCAGTTTCTTTAGTGGGAAAAACAAACACAGTCAGGGGATTGCGATTAAAAAATGCCGTATAAAAAGCTCTAAGATCGCAACCAAGCTGTTGATCGGTTTGTTTGCGGCGTAAACTTCCCCATCCAGTAGCACCACATTCGCGACAATGAATTACAGGTAGGTTTTTACCCGCTTCTTCTGTAGTTAGATCGTCGGCAAAATTTAGTTTGGAGCGATCTCTAATATTAGCTACCATTCGCCGTAATTCCCTCAACCATAGCTGTATGCGGATATTTGCCCAAGGACGATTATTAATATCTCGTGCCAGGGAAAATAAGGCAGCTAGGCTAGTAAATAAAGCAATTTGATATGTTGTATCCTTACTGTTTGGCAGACGCATTTTACGATTTAGCTGCGCCCAGAGAGTAGGTAAAGAAGTAGGTTCGCCCGAAAGAATTTTAAGCAGGTTGTGAACTATGGGCAGCGACTTTAAGCGATCGCCTAATTCAATGCGCCAGTCTGTTTCATCCCAATCATTTTCTAGTGGATAATTAAACCAGAGTTGATATTGAGCGCGAATATATTTTTCTACGCTGTCATAGTTTTGCGGTAGTAAGGAATCTAATAACTCTGGACTGGGAACTGGTTGCGGATCGATAAAAGCATCGGCTAAAAACTCGGCTGCACTTAACCTATCTTCGGTAACAATAGCGTTATTATCGAATGTCTCATTAAATATCTTTCCCGCATAACTTAATAACTTTTTCCCCGTGTTTTTATTCCCACCTAAAGTTGCCGAAGTTCCTACACAAGCCAAATGATTCGCTGGTGTTTGCAAACGAGCTTTGAGACGACGAATCAAACAGGCTAAATCCGTTCCCTGTGCGCCATCAAAGGTATGGATTTCATCGACAACTAAATAACGCAGAGTTTCGGGACTATTACCCACCCATAATCCTTGGTCTTTGGGACGAATCAGTAGATAATCCAACATTTTATAGTTGGTTAACAAGATATCTGGGGGACTTTGGCGCAGAATATTTTTGCTGGTAATTACTGCCGTTTCTGTCATTACCGAATTAGGTTCTCGTTCGCTTTCCCCTACAAATAAACCAGCCGTAACGTAACCCTTGAGGTTGTCATTGTGCCAGATTAACTGTGCCAATCTTTTTGCTTGGTCGGTAGCCAAAGCATTCATGGGATAGATTAAGATTGCCTTGATACCTGGTTCGCCCCGATATTTAAAACAATGATCCAGTATGGGCATCATAAAACATTCAGTTTTACCCGAACCCGTACCAGTAGCGACAATAGTTGACTGATAATCAGGGTGTTGCAGTCGCCTGAAGGCTTGTTCTTGATGGCGGTGGGGAGGAAAAGCCATCGGTACATCTGGGAAATAATCAGCCCCCGCAGTTCCCGATCTAAAAGGCAAACTGGCAGATAAATATGGTCCTTTAAAGATTGCTTCTGGTTGTGCCAAAAAGCGATCGATTAAATCTTCAAAACCAGGAGAAGATGAACGAAATTCGGTTTTAAGGAAGTCGGTAATACTGGCTTGGATTTCTGTTGCTAATACTGAAGGAATCATTTAATAAAGTAATAAGTAATAGGTAATAAGTAATAAGTTTTTAATTTAGTTTTCTTTTAGTTTTTTAATTGATGCGGTTAATATTTTGATGATTTCTTCTAGTTCTTGAAGCATCGGAGTGAATTTAGATTCAGCCACAATTTCCGATTTAATCATTAAGTTTATCCAGTACCTAGTCTTGTTTGCCTCTTTAAGGGATATTGAATATTTGTGAATAAAATCATTTCTTGATTGGGCATATACAGCTTCAGAACAATTTGCTCCAATAGAAGTGCCAGAGCGTAAAAATTGTTTTGACAAAACTTTTCCTGCATCATCGTATTTTCTTTTATTGAGTTCCACATAAGCTTTAATAACTCTGATTGCAAAATTTTCTGTTCTCTCTTGTATCGATAAATTTGAATCACCCACAACAAAACCACTTATTACTTATTACTCATTACTCATTACTTCTTACTTAAAAACCTTTGTTCAAATGCTGCCCATGCTATCTGATAATCTTCTTCGCGATCGCACTTATCAAACGGGGCTTCATATACAATCGTCCTGGTAACAGAACCTCCTGGCAGGGTGTTATCTTCGATAGTGCGTTCTACCGTTCCCGTTTTCATATCTTTAATATCTTCCCAACCCGTTTCACCTTTCTTGGCTTTACGCGGGAAACCTACCCCTGGAAGTCCTTTACTGGAAGTGAAGACAATACGCCCGTTTTGGTCGTACCAAGTATCTTTTTCGTATTGGCGCATTACGGGGAATTGTACGCGGTAGATAGTGATGAGTTCATCTAGGGTTAAACCCAGTGCCATTGCTGCGAGTACGTCTATTTCTACTAGTGCTTGTCGGCGTTCGTAATCAGTACGGAGGGCAATGTTTCTTTGCCAGTTTGAAGTTAAGTTCTCGAAGAATTGGTTCTTTAATCTGGAGTCTTGTTTTGTCCAGGTGTCTTGGTTGAATTCTGGTATGTAGGTTGATTCCCAAAGTTCGGTGTAGTGGGTTGTTAGGCAGTTTAGAACTAATGCTCTCAACATAATCTCCTGAGATTCAAAATAAGGAAATGTTGCTAAAAGAGAGCCATACAAATCAGTTTTGCCTGTTGATTTTAAATAAAAGTCGAAAACTACAGAAGAACATAAACCTGCAAAGGTAGCTAATCTTTTATTATTTTTGATTGCAGTGCTTACAGTAGTGTTAATATTGGCAACTTGTGGTGGAAGTATACATCCTATTAAAGATCTTTCAGAAGAAGCACCAAACATTCTTCGATCTTCTTGCTTAATGCGTTGGTTGAGTTCTTTTTGTTTGAGTTCTAAATAAGCCTCAGCTAATTGATTAATTGCCTCATTCAAAAACGCAGCACTCCCCATTGCTGGTTCGCAGATACGTAACTGGAGAATATCATCAGCATTTTTATCTTTAAGTAATTCTTTGAGAGAATACTTAACCAAACAACGAGTCAGAGATTCGGGAGTATAGTAAGAAGCAGAATTTTGTCTGTCCCTTCCCGCTAAACGATAGATAAAAGTATCCTTGGGATAACATCTCGGCGTACCATCGGCGTTAAAAACTCGTTCGTCGTCGGTATAGTTCTCCAAATCTTGCAGCTTCACAAAATAAGCCACCTTCAATTCATCGGTATTCTTATCTTTAGCTGGCTTAACCTCATACAAACCTTTCTTATCTTCGACAAAAAAGCCCCGAAAACACAATAAAGCTTCGTAAACCGCACCTAGTTGGTTAATCCCCAACTGTGCATAAGAAATACGCCCCCTTCTTTTACCTTTGCTTTCTCTAGAAAGAGACATCAACTCAATGACGCGACGCAAAACCACATTGCGAAACTTGACTTTGTTGAGTAAAGATAGGCGTGCAGGATCGAAAAGATGACTTTTTAAAGGCTTTAGTTCAAAAGTATCGTGAGTAATTTCTCGTTTTTCTAAATTAAGTTCAGTTTGCTCGTAATCCTGTTCGGGAAAACCCTCCCAAACTAACTTAAACAGCTTTTTAATCGAAGCATCAATAAAATAACCTTCTGTATCTTCAGTAGTGCGTAAATCGACATTCTCCAGATTTCGCAAAAACTCCAGACTGTACCCCTGGCGGTAAACATCCGAATTCATCGGTGCATAACCCAACTCCCGACGCGCCTCGATGTAAAACAGAAATAACAAGCGATACATATACCGCAAGCATTCCAGGGTTAACTGTTCTTCATCTTTTTTTACTTTAGATCTCTTTTCTTTTAGCTTATTACACTTGTACCAAACCGCTTCATTACCTAATAACTCGATGGATTCCCGCAACGCATATTTAAGATCGTCAGAGACAGAAAAAGCGTGTTTGTGAGAATTCTCGTCTAACTCATCCAGTAAAGCCGTTCCTTCACTGGGACAGGTGTGTTCGCGATGAAGTAAAATCGCTTTAGCCTGTAAAGCATCATTGTCCAGACGCGCCAGAATTTCTTCCAAATCAAAACGTAACAACCGCGAAGCATTCCACTTAAAGCGATCTAACAATACTATTTGGTGAATACCTGCCAAAATAAGCCAACGAGGTGGATCGTCTTGAGCAAAAATGTAATCTGATACCAAATCCTCAAAGTCGATGTTGAGTAGTTCGGAATTGGGATTAGATTGACTCGGTGACGCGGAGAGAGGGAGACG
>JASJDX010000371.1 GCA_030064975.1 Pleurocapsa sp. MO_192.B19 | reverse complement strand
CATCCAGATTGTGAAGCTGTTAGGCTGAGTGATTCTTTCAGATAGTTTATGAAACCTTTACCTATTTGAAACATTAGGCTACAGCTTTGTTAGCCAAGGTCATCACATTCTGCCATCTTCTACCACTTTTAATACTGCTAATGGTTTCTCTCGAAACATTAAACTGAGAACCAATTGTTTTCTGAGTCAATTGACCATCAGTCAACAATTGCTTAATCTGTATCACTTGAAAGTTTGTTAGCTTAGAAAACCCATTCTTTTCACCTCGGGTATCTATCTTGGGTCTTAATCCACTACTGTAAGCATGATTAATGTTTTCTGATGCAGTAGCCCATTCTAAATTACAGACATTGGCATCAGTCTTACAAGCATTGATGTGATTGACATCAGTCTTGTTTTGGGTATTGGGTATAAATGCCTCTGCAACTAGACGATGAACTAGTTTGCATTTTCTGCCAGCATCGTTATACAAACTAACTCTTAGATATCCTCTCGTTTGATATAACTTTAATATTTTGCTCGTCTTCTTACTTTTAACTCTTCCGTGATTACTAACCTGATAATTAGGAAATCCTTCGATGTCTTTCCAGTATTCGGGGGCGTATCTTAACGCTATTGATATTTCGTACATTAATATATTTCATAATTTTAAAAGTTCCACATAAATTTCATACTTCTATTATACTCTCGAAATAATTTGTGTTTAATCACACTACGAAAATATAGATTGGTTTAATTTAGGTATAAGAAACGTTTTTGTAAGTTATTAAAACTCTAGAAATAAAAATGAAAGATAGACTAATACCTTTAATTGAGAAAGGATATAGAGAGCATTGTAATGAAATCAAAGAATTGATTCAATTTAGACTTAGCTCAAATTTATTAGAGTAAGCTGTTGTGCATTTAAACTGTGATAATAGAATCACCTTGGTTTTTGAGTTTTCGTCCCCATTTAATAACTAATTCACCTTGATTTAAAAGCTGATGTAACAGAACCTCTAATTCTTCGATTGATTTAAAAAGTCTACCCGCAATATATTCTTTCGCCGAATGCCAAACCAATTCAATTAAGTTATAATCTGGACTATACTCTGGCAAATACTCCAAATGTATATTCGGCATTTCTGCTTCTATTTTCTTGATATATTCTTCTTTTTTATGAAAACTAGCATTATCTAAAATAATTACTATTTTTGCTCCCTTCTCCGTAAACTCTTCTCTTTTATTTCCCGCTTCAATCCATTCATTAATTATCTCCTGATAAAATATTTTCAGGACTTTATAAAAATTTTTGCTATTACTTTTTTTGAGAAAATCTACAAATCTTTTTTTATCTGAATATCTTAAAGCTCCCATCACGTTTACTCTTCCTTTTCTCCTATCTCCTCTCACTTTTTTACGCTTTCCTTTCAGACACCAAGTTTTTCGTCTTATCACTCTTAAACTAAATCCACTTTCATCCCAAAACCAAACCTGAAGACGCTCAGGGGTTTCCTTTTCTATTTTTAAATATTCTTCTATTTTTTGTTTAAAAGCTTTTCTTTTTTGCGGATTTCTCTTGGACTCTAAGCTATATTTTGCCCGTGATGTCAACGTACTTTTTTCTTTCTAATATCCTCCTTACTTGCGAACCACTTAACTTTATTCCTGTTATATCTTCTAAATATGTTGCTAATCTTTGCGCCGTCCATCGACCAAATTCGTATCCTAGTTCTTCTGGCTCTTTGTCAATTGTCTCTAATAATATTTCTATATATTTTTCTGTTGCTTTTTGATGATTTCCCTTCATTCTTTTGTCTTTAAGGCTCTCTAAGTTATCTGGATCTCCATGCACACACCAGTAACACACCTTATTCTTTGAGCAACCGATAAATTCTGCTATTTTTTGCTGTGTTTTGCCATCATTTAGCAATAATAGAATTAAAATTCTCTCTCTAATATCTCCATTTTCTTCTCTTTTTAGAGCTTTTTGTAGTTTTTCTTTTTGCTTTGATGTTAGATAATTCTTGGCTGGCATCTTTTAGCGATCCGTAGGCTACGCGGAGCGTAATCGCCGAGTGACCGTTCTTTCTTAACTCTGTCATTATACTAATTTAAACGCTTAACAGCTTATTACTTTAGTGAACATTTTATTCAAGTCAACAGTGAATCTATCTATATATATAGTAAACACAAAATAGTAAACACAAATTTAATGTAAAAAACTTAATTAGAGAAAAGCTGGAAGACAAGATGAATCAAAATGATGTTTAAGAGAAAAAGAGGAATAATATTCCTCTTTTTTTGTCTTTAAGTAAATGTGAACTAATCACAATGAAGGTTTGATTATATAAAGGTCAGAAACTCCATTTAGATCACAAACGTTTAGATCACAAATTAGGTTATTCCAGTGTTAGGGATTCTAGGACTAATTCTTGAAACTGTTCTTGAATCTCTTTTAATTCTTCCTCTGTTTGAACAGACTCCAACTTAGTTTTCAAAGTCGAACCCTGATCTGCCAAAATATCGTATCCTGCAAGACTTTCTTTCAAGATAAATATATTGATATTTAATTGAATCAAAATGATGATAATTCCAAAAATTAAAATTATTACTCTTCTGTAAGGAAGCTGGAAAATTTCAAGTCCTAACAATGTTATAAAAGCCACCATGACAATCGTGGCGATCGCAGATATACTGTGGGAAAATTGACTACTTGTTTTTTGAGACTCCCATTCTTCATATCTCTCATCAATTTCCTCTTCAAGGGATTTCTTTACTTCTTCAAAAGACAATTCTTCTTCAGGGGCTTCTTCTTCCCCTTCAGCAGCCTCTTCAGGGGCTTCTTCTTCCCCTTCGGCAGCCTCTTCAGGGGCTTCTTCTTCCCCTTCAGCAGCCTCTTCAGGGGCTTCTTCTTCCCCTTCGGCAGCCTCTTCAGGGGCGGCTTCTTCCCCTTCGGGGGCCTCTTCAGGTGGGGCTTCTTCCCCTTCGGGGGCTTCTTCCCCTTCGGGGGCCTCTTCAGGCGAAACTTCTTCCCCTTCGGGGGCCTCTTCAGGCGCAACTTCTTCCCCTTCGGGGGCCTCTTCAGGCGCAGCTTCTTCCCCTTCGGCAGCCTCTTCAGGGGCGGCTTCTTCCCCTTCGGCAGCCTCTTCAGGGGCGGCTTCTTCCCCTTCGGTAGCAGATTCTTCAGGTGTTGCTTCTTCCCCTTCGGTAGCAGATTCTTCAGGTGTTGCTTCTTCGCCCTCGGTAGCCTCTTCAGGTGCGGCTTCTTCCCCTTCGGTAGCCTCTTCAGCTTGCGCTTGTATAACTTGATTTTCTTGCCGTAGTTGTTGAGTTTCTTCGGTAGCTAGTAATCTTCCATTTGTTTCCTTTGGCAAAGCACTATAAGCAATAGAGTCTTCTGTAGACAACCATGCTGGACTGGCTAATGTTAGAACAACAGTGAACATCAATGCTGTTAAAGTAAGATAGCTAAATTTATTCCATCGGCTCAATCTGAACCTTTGTCTTGGTTTATAGTTGCCATTAATTTTTTGTTTCTGTGGTTTCTTCTCTTTGAGAGAAAAATTGTGTTGATTGTTTTGATTCATAATCACTTCTCACACTTTAATTTTAAATTTGGCGATTTTCCATGGTTATAAGCTGATATCTTCTTCATAGGTCATCAAACCTTTGCTAGATGAAGATAAAACTGTCTCCTTTTAACTTTTTAGATTGCGCTTAAGATATTTTCCATCGAACTGAAATCAAGATTTAGTCGTCAGTAACTTACCAATAAACACCAAAGTCTGCTAAGTTTTCAAGGATAAGCTACATAGTACAGATAGTTAAGCATGACCTCAAGTAAAGCCAACCCACCTCAACATCCTCTAGCTAGATTGCTACTATATGGGAATAAATATCGAGCTACTATTTGGCAAGCTGTAATTTGTTCTATTCTCAATAAACTTTTCGATCTTGCACCTCCTGCAATTATTGGTGCAGCGGTAGATGTGGTGGTACAGCAAGAAGATTCTATTGTGGCTCGCTTTGGCATCACTGATATTTTTGGACAGCTATTGGTATTGTCTCTGCTATCAGCAATTGTTTGGGGTTTAGAATCAGTATTTGAATATGCCTACCACAGACTATGGCGCAATTTGGCGCAAGATATTCAACACGATATACGTTTAGATACCTACAGCCATGTTCAGGATTTGGAATTAGCTTATTTTGAAGAACATAGTACGGGAGCATTATTATCTATTCTCAATGATGATATTAATCAACTGGAGAGATTTTTAGATGTTGGTGCGAATGAAATAATACAAGTAGTGACTACAGCAATTGTCATTGGCGGTTCATTTTTTATTCTGACTCCTGATATTGCTTGGATGGCAATTTTACCCATTCCGATTATTATTTGGGGTTCGGTGGTGTTTCAAAGATGGCTCGCCCCCAGATATGCAGAAGTGCGAGAAAAGGTAAGCTTACTTAATTCGCGATTATCTAATAATCTAAGTGGAATTACTACCATTAAAAGCTTTACCACCGAAGCTTATGAACTAGATCGTTTGAGACAAGATAGTAATGCCTATAGACAGAGTAACCAAAAAGCGATCGCTTTATCCTCCGCTTTTATTCCCTTAATTCGTCTGGTTATTTTAGCGGGCTTCACTGCCATTTTACTTTACGGTGGTGTTCAAGCTGCATCAGGAACATTAGCCGTTGGTACATACAGTGTCTTGGTTTTTTTAACTCAAAGATTATTATGGCCCCTGACTCGTTTGGGACAAACTTTTGATCTGTATCAAAGAGCAATGGCTTCTATCACTCGTGTAATGAATTTATTAGATAGTCCCATTGCAATTCATTCTGGGGAGATATCTTTACCTTTGTCGCAAATACGGGGAGAAGTAAAATTGAATGATATTACTTTTGCCTATAATCAAAGACAACCTGTCATTAAAAATCTTTCTCTTGATATTCCCGCGGGGCAAACTATTGCTATTGTCGGGGCAACGGGTTCGGGTAAAAGTACCTTAGTTAAATTATTGTTGCGACTATACGAAGTACGCTCAGGTAATATTACCCTGGATGGTCAGGATATTAAAGACATAGTGTTATGGGATTTACGTCGGGGAATAGGTTTGGTAAGCCAAGATGTATTTTTATTTCACGGTACAGTCAGAGAAAATATTAGTTATGGTTCTCCTGATGCTACTTTAAGTCAAATCACTGAAGCTGCTAAAATTGCCGAGGCAGATCAATTTATCCAAGAATTACCTCAAGGTTACGATACTATTGTCGGCGAAAGAGGTCAAAAACTTTCTGGCGGACAAAAACAAAGAATTGCGATCGCTAGAGCCATCTTGAAAGATCCGCCAATTTTAATCTTAGACGAAGCAACATCAGCTGTAGATAACGAAACAGAAGCGGCTATTGCTCGTTCTTTAGAGAAAATTACTCAAAATCGAACCACTATCGCGATCGCTCACCGCTTGTCTACCATTAGACATTCTGACTGTATCTATGTAATGGAATATGGTCAACTAATTGAAAAAGGAACTCATGAAGAACTATTAGAGCAAGATGGCATATATACTAACCTCTGGCGCGTACAAACTGGCGATCGATATGGAAGACAATTAATTACGTAATACGTCTGATGTAAATTTCAGATTAATTACTTTTTACTTTCTACTTCTTACTTCCTAGTTCGGAGTTCGGAGTATTCGCTACGCGAAAAGCTACGCAACGGAGTTCGGAGTACTCGCTGCGCGAGAAGCTACGCTACGGAGTTTGGAGTTATAATTTTTCCCTCGAACTATGCGAGATAAACAACGAGAGAATGAGCAATTCAGACATTTGGAAATCAGAATATTACTGAGTTTTTAGTTTTTTGACCCTTTGTCGAACTCACGTTAAACTGATACCGTTTCTTTTGCTGGTTCTTTTGTCTCAGGCGCAGACTTTTCTGGCTTTTGGGGCGGTTCTATTTCTAATTGTAGAGAGGGATTTTCTGTAATCAGACGCGCACCTCTACCCAAAGTAATATAGTTCCAAGCCCACTGAATCATGACTATGAGCTTGTTATCAAATTCAATTAGGTAATAGATATGAGCAAATACCCAAATGATCCAGGCGATAAAACCAGAGAATCTACCAAAGTTGAGGTTGGCTACGGCTTTGTTTTGTCCAATTACCGCCATACTGCCAAAGTCTTTGTATTTAAATGGCTCAACGATTTTACCTTCGATGCGTTTAGTAATTAAATTAGCTACGTATTCCCCTTCTTTCATCGCTACGGGAGCAACCCCAGGTAAAGGGCGATCGCCTTGATGAGCAAAGTTAGCCAAATCCCCAATGACAAAGATATCAGAGTAATTCTTGAGGCTTAAGTCTGGTTCAACCATAACTCTACCAGCCCGATCTAATTCTGCCCCAGTGCGATCGGCTAATACTTTACCCATAAAGGAAGCTTTAACTCCTGCCGCCCAAAGAATAGTGTGAGCGTTAATAGTTTTTGTATCATCACCTTGACGAAAAGTTACTGAGTTATCAGCAATGTTGGTTACTAAAGTTTTAGTTTGAACATCTACATTCAGCTGTTCTAAAGCTTCTTGTGCCTTTGCCGAAGATTCTTCAGGATAGGGAGGCAAAATACGATCCATACCTTCAAACAACAAAATTTTGGCTTGGGTAGTATCAATATCGCGGAAATCATTTTTAACTGATTGATGAGCAATTTCGGCGATCGCCCCTGCCAATTCTACCCCAGTAGGGCCTCCACCCACAACTACAAATGTGAGTAAAGCTTGGCGTTTTTCGAGATCGGTTTCTTTTTCTGCTGCTTCAAATGCCATGAAGATCCGACGACGCATTTCTAAAGCATCTTCTACAGTTTTTAAACCTGGGGCATCATCTTGCCACTGATCGTTACCAAAATAGTGATGGCTAACTCCTGTTGCTACAATCAAAGCATCGTAGTCTAATTCGTCTCGATCTTTTAAAAATACTTTCTTTGCTTCAGGATCGATGTCTACTACTTTATCTAACAAAACCTGAGTGTTTTTGTGTTTACTCAAAATTACGCGCAGGGGAGAAGCAATATCCGCAGGAGACAACGTACCAGTGGCTACTTGATATAGCAAGGGTTGAAATAGGTGAAAGTTACGCTTGTCAATCAAAGTGACTTTGACAGGAGCATCTTTGAAAGATTTAGCTGCATAAAGTCCGCCAAAACCACCACCAATGATAACTATATGAGGAAGCGATGTCTGCTTGGTTTGAGTGTTGTTCATAGTAAAGATTGAGAATAACTAAATAATTAGTAGATACTGTTCTGAATAAATTTGCTTGAATATCGAGAATTTCTAGGAATATAAAATTAATTTGTCAGCAATTATATACTAATATTAACTTTAGTTAACAATATTTACGCGATTTTGACCGCTGATTGATAAACTAATCACATATTTTTACTTTAGTCAATACTATTAATAACTCTTAATTTTCAATAGTGATGTAGCAATCAAAACAAAACTAATGCCAAATTGAGTTTAAATTGATTTTATTTACTATATTTGTTCGGTAGCAGACTAATAAAAGCTAAGAGCTAAAAGCTAAAAGATATTGACTCAATTCGATTGAGAATCTCGATATTTAGCTGCTTTTGTTAATAAAGATTCGGCAAAAGCGATCGCATCTTCAGCTGAATGTCCTCCTGTAATCTGGGCTAACTCTTCTGCACGTACTGTGCGATCGCTCAAGAGTTTTACTCGTACTACTGTCCGAATGTCAAAGATACTAGAGCTTCCATTACTCTTTTTAGATTTGTTTTTAGATTGAGGAATTTCTTCGATAATAGTTTTCTCAACTTTGAAATGTCCGTTAGCCATCGCTGCAATCAATGGTTGATGAGTGACGCACAATACTTGATGTTGTTTGCCAAGTTGATGGAGTTTTTCAGCGATCGCCTGAGCTACTTTACCTGATACTCCTGCATCGATTTCATCAAAGATCAGGGTATTCGAGCTTTGTTCTGTACCAGTAAAACAAGCTTTTAAAGCTAAAAGAAAACGGCTCATTTCCCCACCAGAAGCAATTACTGATAGAGGCTGAATTACTTCGCCTGGGTTGGGACTAAAATAAAACACTACTTTTTCTGCACCCATCGCCGTTGGAGTAGATTCGACGAGGCGACATTCAAACATCACTTTGTCCATCGCCAGGGGTTTTAGTTCTTTGATTAGTTGTTTTTCTAGTTTAGTGGCGGCTTTTTGTCTTAGCTGAGTTAGCTTTTGGCATTCTTGAGTTAGTTTATCCATAGTGAACTGATGCTCTTGCTGCAAGGCGGCAATTGATTGCCCACCGTCAGTAATTTGAGCTAACTCCTGTTGTAGCTGTTGCTGAAGCGCGATCGCATCGGCTAAATCTGGGCCATATTTACGGCAGATATTTTTAAGTTGTCTAATTCTCGATTCAATCTCACTTAAGCGTTCTGGATCGGCTTCTAAACTTTCGCTATAGCTGCTAATTTGTTGTCCTGCTTCCACTATCTGTGCTAAACCCGACTGCACCATCTCTAAAATAGGAGCTAATTCAGCGTCGTATTCTGTCATTTCCATGAGGCAAGATTCTGCCTTACCCAAGAAATCTGCCCCCGCAGGTTGATCTTGATCGCCTTCGTAGAGTAATTGATAGGCTTGATGACCTAGTTGTTGCAATTCAACTACATGAGACAGGCGATCTCGTTCTTGTTCTAACTCTTCTAATTCATTAGCATCAGTTAATTCTACTTCATTTAAATCTTTGAGTTGAAATTCTAATAAATCTTGGCGTTGTAAAAGTTCTTGCTCTGATTTGATTCGTTTCTCTAATTCCCTCTTTACCTGTTGTACCGTTTCAAAAGCTTGAGTTACTTTGCTTAGTTGTTTACTAATTGATTTACCACCATAAGCATCTAATAAATCCCGTTGCTTCTCGGAGATCAATAAATTAACCGTTTGTCCTTGAGCAGTAATTTCTACCAAGCGCGATCGCAATTCTGCCATCAACTGACGATTAACCAACACCCCATTTACCCGACTGCGAGATCTGAGATTAGTTTTGCCAATAGCTAATTCACGGCTACAGATCAGGGTATTTTCTTCTAGGGGATCAATTTCTTGTTCTTCTAACCATTGGTTTAAATTAGAATTAATTTGGAAAGTGGCTTCGACGGTAGAGCGATCGCTACCAGTACGAATCATACGGCTATTTGCCTTACCACCTAAAACAATATCAATTGCATCCAGAATAATAGATTTACCTGCGCCAGTTTCTCCTGTTAGAACACTTAATCCATTGCCTAAGACAAGTTCTAGAGAATCAACTAAAGCAAAATTATTAATTTTTAGATTAACGAGCATCTATATAAAAGTTAGGCTAGCTTGAACCGCGGAACGCGGTCACCGCAGGCACCGTCGTGTCTTGGCGAGCATTCCCTTGCGCCTTACGTCGACGCGGGGTCTCGCCGCTTTTACGGCGGTGTAACGGTGACCAAAATAATAAATAATTAAATAGTCACTACCAGCAGTTTAACGGAAGCTTCAGAAGATTATTAATATTTTTTTATTAAGGTTTTTACTAATTGACTCTTTATTTAATAAATTAGGTTTCATCCCTCTATAGCAATACGTATTTTACTGAGATCTTGCACCAGTACATAAAAACTGAATAATTGAGGCTTGACAATGAATTTAAGACCCTTTTCCCTTTAACCTTTCCCCTTTACCCAAATACC
>JASJDX010000370.1 GCA_030064975.1 Pleurocapsa sp. MO_192.B19 | reverse complement strand
GCAGTGCGCTACATTGGCAAACCCAAACAACCTACTATTACAATCTGCAAGTTAATTGAAGGGGAATATCAAATGGAAAAATTTGTTCAAGACGATCGCCTGAAGTCTAGCGTTTTTCCTCTACTTGAATTGAGCGTTGATGCAATTTTCCAAGCAGCAGAATGAAAATTGTTTGTTGTTGAGTATTCGATAGATAAAAGCCCAGAAATGTTGAATTGTCTGATTACTGATAGCGATCGCGACAAGCTGGTTACAATGCGATCGCTTAGCGTATTCTTAGGGTATCATTTTTAGTATGATCTTAGATATACAGTTGAGCAACACCAGTAATATTATCTTCACCATACCCTTCTTTGATTGCTGTGGCAAAAACTTGTTGAGCAGCTTCTACCAAAGGTAATGTGGTCTGGTTGCTCTGGGCTGTTTTAACTGCATAGCTCAAATCCTTTTCTACTAGTTCAATCGGGAACAGAGGCGAGAAATTACGTACTAGCATTGCACTTGCTGCCATTTTAGCTGCAGGACTACAAACGGGAGTCGAAGACAGAATTTCAACAGCCTTAGCCTCATCTAACCCACAATCGTGCATTAAGCCTATCAATTCACCCAAAGCTGATACTTGAATACCAAACAGTGCATTAACAGCTAGCTTAATCGTCATCCCGCTACCAACTGAACCAACAGAGTGAACAGCACTACCCATAGCCTGTAAAATTGGCTGGGCTTTGGTAAACGTCGCGGCATCACCACCAACAAAATAAATTAGCTTTGCTGCTTCGGCTTGTGGTCGTGTTCCTGCTACTGGAGCATCTAGAAAAGCAACTCCCTTTTGCTTAAACTCCTTTGCTAGCTCTTTTGTCCAAGCTACAGTTAAAGTAGAGCTTTCAATCCCAATCACATTTTTAGATAAACCAGCCATAGCACCAGTCTCAGAATTTAGCCATACCTGTTTTGAGGCTTCGTCATCTCGCACCATGCTAATCACAAAATCAGCCTCTTTGACAGCACTGCGGGGTGTCTCGGCTACTTTAGCACCAGCTTTAACAACTAAGTCGGTTTTACCTGCACGACGATTCCATACTGTTACTTCATGCTCAGCTTTTAGTAAAGATAGAGCCATACGCGATCCCATCGCACCCATTCCTAAAACAGTTATTTTTGACATAATTTTTTCCTTTTTATTGATTTGGATCTTAATTGCTCAAATAATAATAAATGCAGATATTACAGTAAATAATCATCAGAGAACTTATGTCGTGCATAATATACATTAATTTTGTGATTGCTAGGCAATAGGCAAGATACCTTTATACCACCTAATGATTACTTAGATAAACTACAAATTTTGGCTATATTTCTCGTTTTTTGTTTTCGGTAATTTTGTGGCGGAATGGGAGTAGCAACAGTGTTTAATACTCAAAATCGCCCTAATCAATCTCAAATAAAAATTATATTGAGGAAATATTGAGGAAATTACGACGAATAGTTTTTTATAATATAATTCCGAAGTTTGACGTTAATTATAAATGACCTATACTGTTGCTGCTTTTTATAAATTTGTTCCCATATCAAATATTGCAGCCAAAAAATCACAGTTATTAGCATCTTGCCGAGAAAAAGGCATTAAAGGGACAATAATCTTAGCAGAAGAAGGACTCAATGGAACAATTGCTGGTAGCGATATTGCGATCGCTGAGATTTTAAATCAGTTGCGTACTTTTCCTGGTTTAGCAGATTTAGAACACAAAGAATCCATATCGGAAAAACAACCTTTTGCCAGAATAAAAGTAAAAGTCAAGCAAGAGATCGTTACCTTAGGGATACCAAAAGTAAATCCCAATCAACAAGTAGGTACTTATATCGATCCTCAAGATTGGAATCAGGTAATTAGCGATCCTGAAGTAGTAGTCATAGATACTAGAAATAATTATGAAGTAGAAATTGGTAGTTTTAGAGGCGCAACCAATCCAAAAACTGAATCTTTTCGGGAATTCCCTGAATATGCTGCGAATAATCTTGACCCCAAAGAACATCCCAAAGTAGCAATGTTTTGTACAGGGGGAATTCGTTGCGAAAAAGCTTCTTCTTATTTACTTTCTCAAGGATTTAAACAGGTGTATCATCTCAAAGGCGGAATCCTCAAATATCTAGAAACCATAACTCCGGAAGAAAGTATGTGGGAAGGAGAATGTTTTGTCTTTGATGAACGAGTTGCAGTCAAAGAAGGATTAGAGCCTGGTAACTATGAACTCTGTTATGCTTGTGGACATCCTATATCTCAAGCGGATAAAAACTCTCCTCAGTATGAATCTAATATTTCTTGTCCGTACTGCTATGATGAATTAACTCAAGAGAAAAAAGCTCGTCAAGAAGATCGCCGCAGATCTAGAGAATATAAAAAGAAACAAAATAATCTGACTTCTGATTCTTGACTTAATTTTTATCCTAGTCTTCTATACCCAAAGTTTTAGCTGAAATATAAAGAGATCCATACTGTTTTTGACGATAGCGAAATAAACGCTTGCGAGATTTCAAAGTTTCCCGAGCAATATATCTAAACCATTTGTCCACATCAGCACCCGACTGATAGCTATCTATTAAAGCTTCTTCGGAAATATCTAATAATATCTGCACTAAATCTGAGGCAGAAATCTCTAAATAGCGATTAAATAAATTTGATTCATCTTTCCAGTGGGGTAAAGTCTCATCTCCTACTCCCATATTTCTCGCCAATTCGATTAGATCGTAATGATCGGTATACCAGACATTCTGATAATCCATATCAGGAAAGATATTAGCTTTACTGGCAAGAATATCTATAATGCGAATAATAATACTATTAATTTTATTTTGTTCGGCTGAAGTATAGTGTTCTTTGACAACCGCCCGCAACATTTGTGCTAGCTCAGCATATCTTTGTTGAGCAACAATACGTGCTTGCTGATAATTTTGATTAGCTAACTGATAAAATTTATCGTGTTCAGTTTTAGGTAAATTATTATGTCTTTTTCTCGCTTTATATAACTGAGGATTATGAGTCGTTTCAGAAGAAAAAATTGATAATAGTTTAAGTAATAACATAATAAAAATAGTGTTGCTAAATACCTCGGGAGATTAAACCATAAAAATCTTAATTTTGGGTTTTTCTATGGCTACATTTCAAAATCATTACTTAAATAAAAAGCATTAGAAATGATTTCGATCGCTTTGTTGGTAGATCTATATCTTTAACTCAAAATTATGTAACTGCTCACGGCAATAAAGCCGTTTTATTGACAATAGAACAGATCGGACCATGAGCGAGTCCGTCAGCGATTTGTGGATGAAAGTCTATAGCATTACGTATAAATGTTAGGACATTTAACGAGAAAAAACTTCTATTTACAACTTCTCATGTCTAAACAATCAGACGACGGAGACGGCACGGAAGACTGGTCAAGTCGCTTCGCTCCAATTCTCTCATTATTACCTCTTGAGTTACGCAAGAGGCTTGAAATAAGGAATGTGTTTGGTTTTTTTCGTTCTGAAGAACTCCGCTTGTATCCTTAATGAAACAATTATTAAGTTAAGTTAGAATCAAAATTTTTGAACTTTGAACTTTGAATGCGCGAATTTTGAATTTTAAAAATGGTCAATGTGGTTGCTCTAATGCAGCAGCAACCACTCGATAATGTTCATCTTGTTGTAATTTAGCCAATAATTTCTTTGCTTGAACATCTTGAGAAGCCGTTAAAGCGATCGCTGTGCGCCAACGTGTGCGCCAGTAACTATCTTCTGCCAAGGTGTTAAATATATTAAATGCTTGTTGTTTGAGGGGTGTATTTAATAGCCGACTCAGGGCTAAAATACCAGTCTCTTTAGTAGTTTGATCTTGATCGCTTAAAGCTTGATTAGCCACCTTGAGTAAAATATCAGGATTATCACTATCTACCAAGATCGAAATTACCGTCTGACGTACTAACCAGTTATCAGAATCAGTAAACAATTGCTGTAAAGGCTCAATTGCGCGATCGCCAAATTCAAAGATCGAATTAGCAGCTTCAGCTAATACGTTGGAATCTTGTTCTATTTCGAGAAGCTGTTTAAGTATCTGGAAAGATTCTTCGGTGCAATGATTACCCAAACCCATAACTGCAAGACGACGTAAAGTGAAATCATTGTCTTGAGCTAATTGTTTTAATATTGGTAAGGCTACATCAGGAGACATTGTAGCCAATTCATCCAATGCCATTTTGCGTTTGTTAATGGCATTATTACGTAAGTTCAGTTTAATTTGCTCCAGGCGATCGCTATTCATTTAAGTTTTAAGTTTTCAACTATTATTATTTAAACTAACCCAGAACATAATGCTGTTAAGGCTACTTGTACGAGATAGTTGAGCTAACTTGTTCAAGATATCCCTTAAGTAACCTCACATGAGTTTAAATTGTATTGCTACTTAAATAAAGTGCTGTTGCATCTATTTAAATTTAATTAGTACTAGACTTTTGTTTGTCTGTTTTCTTTATTTCTTTTACGATATTACTAGTATTATTAGATGATTCTATATAAGCGATCGCTTCTTGCAGGGCAAAAAGTCGCTCATTAAAACGACGCTCGGGTGGTAGCAGTCTTAATAACTTCATTTTTTGTAATCTTTCTTGTACTTTTCCTGTAGCACCCACTAGATATACTTGTCGATTTTGATCGCAGGCATCTTTGATTATATTTTCAATTGCTAAAGACGCAGTTACTCCCAATAAAGGTACATCAGTAAGGTCTAAAATCAAGACATCATATTTACTTACAATGCCCATTCTCTGGGAAATGGTTTTAGCAGCACCAAAACTCATTGGACCACCCAAACTAAATAATACAATTCTTCCTTGAGCTTGTTTGAGGATATGTTTTTCTCCAATACTCAAATCTATATCATCCTCAGGATTAACAATTGCTTTAACCCTCTGGCTCTGAATATCACTTAAGTTTTTAATGGTTAGTAAGTTGGCGAAAAATATGCCTACAGCAACTGCGGTAATCAAATCAACAAATACAGTCAAAAACACGACTATATACATTAACCCCGTTGCCTTGAGGGAGATTTGGTGAACGCGTTTAAGAAAACTCCAATCAATAATATCGATGCCAACTTTAATCAAAATTCCTGCTAAAACTGCATGGGGAATATTTTCGGTTAGTCCTCCCGCCTTAAGCACGATAATCAACAAGACTAAAGCATGAACCATCCCCGAAATAGGAGTTTTGCCGCCAGTTTTGACGTTAATTACAGTCCGCATAGTTGCCCCTGCCCCAGGAAGCCCGCCAAATAAACCCGCAATTAAATTACCAATTCCTTGACCAATTAATTCGCGATCGCTATCATGGCTCGTGCGAGTAATGTTATCAGCCACTAAAGAAGTAAGCAAAGAGTCAATTGAACCCAAAACTGCCAACATCAAGCCATAACCCAGGATGGATCTAAGTTCAGTAATATTAAACGTTGGTAATTGTAAATTAGGCAGCCCACTGGGTATATCCCCAATTAAAGGCAGATCGCTGTCAGGGAAGAAATATACCGCAACTAAAGTTCCCACAATTAATGCTAGTAAAGGAGAAGGAATAAACCGAGTTAATCTAGCAGGAGAGCCAAAAACGATCGCTAAAGTTAAAATACCTAAAGCCGCAGCAGCAACATTAGTATGAGTAAAAAAATAGGCAAATTGACCAATGGACTCGACTACATTAGCTGAGGCGGGATGTCCTAGGAAAGGGCCAACTTCGATAACGATAATAATTAGACCGATCCCAGACATAAAACCCGAAATCACTGTATAGGGCATTAGGGTAATATATTTACCCAACCGCATCACTCCAAATAAAATTTGAAATACCCCCCCCAACATAATCACGGTAAAAGCCATGGCAACACCATTTTCGGAATTAGTTGCCAATCCAGAAAAAACCGTAGCTATAACTACAGTCATTGGACCTGTAGGGCCAGAAATTTGTGAAGGAGTACCACCAAACAAGGCGGCAAAAAAGCCAACTATAATCGCTCCATAAAGACCAGCAATCGCACCCGCCCCAGAAGATACGCCAAAAGCTAGGGCTAAAGGCAAAGCAACGACTGCGGCAGTTATCCCACCAAATAAATCGCCTCGTATGTTTTTAAAATGTAAGCCGTTAACCAGTTGCATAAAAAATTAGATAACTGCTAGATGGAACAATACTCTACTGCAAATTTAGCACTGATAAGCATAACTGATTAAAGAATAAATATTATTTTTGGGATTTTTATCTCCAAATACGATTAATAATTTCTAAATAAATAGGAATGCCAATAACAATATTAAAAGGGAAAGTTAATGCCAAAGCCATGGAAATATATAAGCCAGGATTGGCTTCAGGTAAAGTCATTCTCATTGCTGCTGGGACAGCGATATAAGAAGCACTAGCCCATAACCTGACTGCCTGACATATCTATGTCAATCCAAGTATTTTCGTGAAAATCTAATTTTTTAAGTACGATATATCAATACTTATGACGAGATTGGCTTTGCCACTGCGCGGAGCGCAATCGCTTAATCAGAAAAGAGCTTTTTAGCAAAAAAACATAATCTATACAGAGCAAGACTTGGAGATACTTGTGTCAGGCAGTCAGGCCCATAACACTGCAAATAAAAGAGCATTGCCTGGAGACATACTAATTAACTTAGACAGAAAAATACCAATTAGGGCATTCAATACTGGCATTAAGATAGGGAATCCAATGACGAAAGAGCCGGTTTTTCTCAAGTCATCAATTCTTTTGGCTGCGACAAGTCCCATATCTAAGAGGAAAAAAGTCAGCATTCCATAAAATATGTCTTTTGTAAATACATCTAATCTTTCCCAATTTCACACATTATGCTTATATTCTGCTGGAAAATTTTGGTCATAAAAACTTTAGAATCAATAGACTAGTATTTATTTTCTGCATACAAATCAAAACCTTCATCTAATAAAAAGTAGAAACAATAATTGGAATTAAATGAAAATGATGACAATTGCAAAACACTTAAAAACTAACACTCAATATCACTCTGACTGGTATTTTTTGCCTTCAATGTTTAGTGGTACATTGGGAATAATTATCGGTTTAGCGATCGCGTCTGTTTTTGGTTGGGTTTAAGTTATAAAGGATCGATTAAATAAAATTGCAAAAAGCGATATTGTCAGATGGCATATTCTTCTTCAAATTCTAACCACGGTATTAGTTGAGCCACATTGGTGACAAGTTAAGCTTGAATGGCTGATGTCAAGAGGGAAAAGGAGATAAATTAAGAGGTGGTTTGGCCCGTTTCGGGCGAGGTGATTTGACTATCCCCAAGTCTCGATTTTCAGGTGCAGTCAAATAGGCAATAATATCAGTGGCAAAACCTTGATTTAATGCTTGGGTGAAATGATAAATCCCTCGAAAAACCATTTCTATAGAAATAGAATCAAATGGCAAGGTTAACTCGTCAGCAACCTCATCAGACAAATCAATCACAACAGCATACAATAGCCAACTAGCCCATAGTTGAAGCTTAATAGCGTTAATCGCTCCAGGTTGAGAAATTACTTTATTGTCTACATTGGGATGAGTTCTATTTCTGGCGTGGTCTCTAATACTTTTCTGTGAGTGTGCCATGAGACAAGTTGGCGATTGCTTCGCAGTGGGCTCCGCCCAATCGCCTTTTAGCTTAATCTGTTTTCACCACTAGTTTAGAACGCTCTTAACTCCCTAATTTCAATACACTTGACAGATTGTACATTTTCTTAACTTGTCACCAATGCTGATTTAGTTATTAATCTAGATTTCTCTGGAACATTTACCTTGAAACTTGTTTTAGCCAATATCTACTTTCTTTTAAGATGCGTTTGCCCTGGCTATTTGCCACAACAGATTGCACAAAAAACCTTTATGCTGTTATACTACCTAAGTGTCAAATTAAATAGATTAGGGCGATTAGCTCAGCGGTAGAGCGCCTGCCTTACAAGCAGGATGCCACTGGTTCAAATCCAGTATCGCCCATTTACTTTCAAAATCTAGGTTTCAGACTTCTGAAGCGATTTGGTGTTGTACAGTAACACTTTATTTGTCATCGGTAACAAATTACTGTCGCTTTAACAAATTAAATAGCATCTATCAAATTAAATGTCGTTCAACCTAGCTGGTGTATCTGTTCCTAAAAGATAGCAAAACAAATAATCATACTAATATTATCTTCTATTCCACCAACATAAACCACATTGAAAAAATCTGGGGCGATACTGGATTTGCTTTCAATTTTATAAAAAAATTCTTCTTGCTCGAAGATGATTTAGTAACCACTACTATAGTAAACCCATACCCATATTGCTGGGAGCGCACCTTTTTCCCACTAATTTTTTCATTAGTAGCAGCATCAGGGCGAGTAGTTACTAGGGTCAGAAAGCATGATTACAAGAACGATAATCAAACTAACCCATATTTTTCGCAGCACAGAGGTTTTAAACATGAACTACGGCGCGATTGTTTTTAAGGAAGGATGAAAACCCAAAAATACTAAGAGATTCTGTTAGCCCATCTCATTGGCAGAAATTGGTTGTGAATCAATCTTTCTCGACTGGCAGTAGTACCTTTCAACCCAACCAGTGATCACCGATTTTCATGTTGCTAATTGGTTAACATTTTGTTTTCTTTTTTTCTTCCCTTTGTCAAAAAAGACCAATGATATCAACAACTGATTAGCTTCGTTTCTCTTTTTTGAGCATAAATTGTTAACCTGAATTATCTTGTTTTTTTCTATTCGAGCATATTGACTACTTTTATTTATTTAGTAATGACTCGATCGAATCTCCTAAAATAGCCATTTAAAACAGTTGTGTCTTTTTATCCCCTCATTTAAACTATATTAATAATAGGTTTTCATGTTATTAATAGGCTAACATAGATGGCATTGGATAAGGAGTTTTTTGTCACCCCATACTCTAGTTCCCATCGACAGTACGAAGCACTTCGTGCATACTATGTGGAAGGACTTCCTGCATCAGAAGTGGCTGAGAGATTTGGCTATTCCTACGCAGGATTTCGGGTGATGTTGCACAAGGTCAATAAGAAGATCTCTGGCGACACAGAAGAGTTTGACCAATATTTTTTTAATCAGAAGAGAGTCGGTCGAAAACCCAAGCAAGAGAAGAACCAGACTGATGAACTCATCATTCAACTACGAAAGAAATACCTTTCGGTGCCGGATATTAAGGCAATTCTCGATACTCTTGAGTACAGTGTTTGTGAAACATACATCTATAAAGTCCTCAAAAGTAATGGATTTGCCAGACTTCCTCGCAGAAATCAAGAGGTTAAAACAGAGGTTCTGAGTAACGCTTCCCTCAAAGCCCCTGAGAGCGTCAAACTAGATTTTGTACCTGAAAGCTTTACCGCAACAAATTGAGGTCTATTGTGCCTCATCCCCTACATAGAGCGATATAACATTGACCAAATCCTCAGAAATAGCACATATCCTGAGACAAACGCTATTGACAGGAGTAGTTCACTTCTGAGTTTTATTGCCTTGAAGCTATGCCATGTTAAACGATACAGCCGTGACGATATCTGGTGCATGGATCGAGGACTGGGGTTGTTTGCGGGATTAAACGTACTGCCGAAAGCTACA
>JASJDX010000369.1 GCA_030064975.1 Pleurocapsa sp. MO_192.B19 | reverse complement strand
CGATTCTCATACCCCCTTTATCCTTCTAGTCTGCGTAGGCAGATTTTGTATGTAGCGTGCTGTTTTTAACCTGTAAGTTATAAGTGGGTTTTGACAACAGGATTTGGTATGAGACGACTTGGAAGGTTAGTATTTTGATTCACTATTAGAACAACGTAGTTTCGTTAAAATAGTATTTGTGTTCGCTCTTTATAATGCTTATTGTGCAAGGATTTCAGAGAAACCTTCCAAGTCGTGTATTGACTAGGGAACACCAGTCACTGCAGGCACATTCGTGTTATTTATCCTCAAATGGGGACGGCGGTGTAACGGTGACCTCTATGATAAATATTAGAGATCGCCATCAAAGCGCTTTTTTCTGAGTCTTGTATAAAAACCCAGTATTTACTTTTCCACCTATCTGTTTCCACGCATGAATTACAGCTTGGCAACGTTCTATATCTGATTCTGCCAGAAAGCATTGACAATCCATACTTTCTGCTAGTAAGAGCAAAGCAGGGTCTGGAACAAAAGCCCAAAATACCGTTTCTTCTCCTTCAGTATAAAGTTCTAGGGCATTACGCAACAGCTCTCGCAATAATTTCAAATCAATATCTTTATAGCTACTAAAAAGAGTTAGAGAAGAATTTATTCTTGATTCTAAATTTCCCCAGTGCCAATTTAAATTAGGAGGGAAAGCAACAGCTAAAGCTATTTTTTCTGGTAGGTGATTCTGAAATTGCGGGGAATTAGGTTCTCCATGATAAAGATAATGATTACCTAAGCGCCACCAACGTTCAGACTGAGATAATTTGGACTTGGCAGAAAAAAGTTTTTTGGCAGTTGTTTTACTAGTAGATCTCGAAGATTGCTGAGATGAAGCAGAATTAATATCGACAATTTTGCCTTGATTAAGCTGAGGTAATGGAGCAATATAATCCACAGAAGTAGAAGTGCGTAAAAGAGAATTTTTGCTGCTTTCTTCTCGTTCTACTAAAACTAACGGGGATGCTTTTGATGGGAAAGGCTGTTTCTTCGACTTGGCTTTTTGCTTGTTAGGCTTAGTCTGATGCTTTCGCTTAATTTGCTTAGAAACTGTATAACTGATTCTTTTTCCAGCTTTGGCTAAAGCGATCGCCTCTTCTCTAGCCGCTTGAGGAGTTGAAGGTGCGGCTAGTTCGTAAAGTGCTGAAGGCGCAAAAACGTCCAAATTTTGGACATCAGCAAATTGTTTAGCGACATTTTCAAAAGAATTAGCTGTTGATTTACCCCAATCAAATTCAGCTTCTATCCATCTTCTATATCGCCCATGTCCCAAACACTTTTTGACTTCAATTAACCTTTGTCCAATTTCGATAATATCTTGAGTCGTCCGCTTCATTAGCAAGCGAATCTCTCCCGTTTGCTGCTTTACGAAATTCAGAGTTTCAGCATCTAAACTGGAATACTCAAAACTTTTATGAGATAAAATTTTGACAGGAACATTAGAAAACATAAGAAACTTAGCCAAGCTAGCGCAACTTAAATGTAAGCAATAATAAATGTAAGCAAAAATACGTATTGAATTGCTTAGTATTTATTTATTAGAATAACTGTTTAATGTACTATTTGGCATTATTGTTTGAAGAGAATTGATTTGAACCAATTAATTTTGTGAGACAAAAAATCTATAATTTTAAGACTAAATAGCAAATATATCAAGATAAACAGCGAAAAGTTGTGAGCTAATATTAGACGTATTTAAAACATTAATTTTTATTACCGTGAAAATACGGTTAAAACAAAAATTTTTGATACATGGCTTAATCATCTTATTTTTAGACACGTTGGTAACTATTATCAATAAAAGTGCTAGTATGAAGCCTGAGGATAAAGATATAAAGATAGAATTTACATTCAGTATTGTAAGGTTAAGCCACAAAGTATTGATTTAGCTCTTTTCTAATAATATCGTCTCCCTCAGCGCAATACTTATTCAGGAGACAATCAGTTTATGTCAATTTATGTAGGCAACCTATCCTACGAAGTTAATCAAGAAGACTTGAATGAAGTCTTTGCTGAATATGGAACTGTCAAGCGAGTTCATATTCCTACCGATCGCGAAACAGGACGTGTTCGTGGTTTTGCTTTTGTAGAGATGGAATTAGAATCAGACGAAGATAAAGCTATTCAAGCTTTAGATGGTGCTGAATGGATGGATAGAAGTCTTAAAGTCAACAAAGCTAGACCTCGCGAAGACAGAAATTCCTTTAGTGGTGGTCGTCGAAACAATCGCTTCTAAGCTTCAAACTTAAATTAAATGACGCTTCTGGGAATCAGAAGGATTAATTCCACAAACATTTCCTTAGAAGCGTTTTGTTGTTTCAATGGAGATCGATTGGTAAATGGCTAAACGTCGCAACGCCAAAAAAGAGAAAGCAGCTCGCAATAAAATTAATGCTCGTAAGTTTCGTAAACCCTCTTCTCGTTATTCTAAGAGGGGTAGAAGATGGTCTAGCTATAACAATAGTAATGAGAATAGTGACGACAAAAAATCTTCGGAAACTCCGTCCAGTCAATCTGCATCGTCTGAATCTAGTTCTACTACTGACTAGATTTTCAACTAGGATTGAAGCTATAAACTTGATTAAAATTTAGCTCATCAATAGTTTTTCTATGGGGTGTGATTAGCAAAGTGGTGTTACCCACAGCTAATTACACCCTGAATTATTTGAGTACAATAAGTGACAACTATAATTATCTCTGTCCCTGCTTCAACCTCAACACGTCAATTAAAAGTAAAGGTCAAAGACTACTAATTAACTAACTGTTAACTTTCGACTTTTAAGCTAATGATATTTAACGTCTGAGGTGAATTAAAAATTGCTTGACCACTAGCTTTTACTTGGAAATTTTCATAATCTGAAATATCAAACAGTTATTTTTTGGCTTTTATGGAGCTAGCTCTTGGTATACCAGTTAAATTTAGGCTATGGGTAGTGTCTTATAGCTAAAAGCTAAAAGCGCAGGGCGTGAAGCGCCCAAGTCGCGAAAGCGCGACGCTTGCCTGCGAAGCAGGCTGCAGCTAAGAGCTAAGAGCTAATAAATTTTAAGCGAAGCTAATCCACATTAGGCGTAAATAATTTCTTTGAGATAAGTTACGCCACGATACTGGTATAAATTGGGTTGACGATCGAGCGATTTTTTAATGTGATAAATAATATAAGAATTACCTCGATATTTAGCAGACATTCCAGAATTAACTGTATTGATTTGATTAGTTTGACGGTAATAAGAATTACCTCGATAACATAGCTGCATAAATCTAATCTCCTATCAGTTCACTTGTCTTTTAATATACAAAGCGCTCGGGAAGAACTAGGGATAAAATTGAGAATAACTAGAGAAGATTAACTAAGAAAAAATCAACCCCATAACCGAGGTTACAGGGTTGAAACTAAAAAATAACTAAAAGTTAATCTAATTGTTAGCTATTTGATTAACCTAGACAAAATCAATACTCTCAGTAATATTCAATTCAGAAACTGAATCATCTAGCATTGCTAGTTCAGTTTGATTCCAATATAATTTATGTTCGCTGGCATTGTAGCTTAGAGAATCATAAGAAGATGCACCTAATTCCATAGCAGAAATTTGAATTGTGTCACCTTCAGCGAAGTTAAAGTCAGCAATAGTATCAATACCGTCAAAACCGAGAACAAAGGTATCGGCACCTTCCCCGCCCATCAGTGTATCATTACCATTGCCGCCTTCAAGTAAGTCATTACCGCTACCGCCAGTAAGACTATCATTACCCTCATCGCCATAAGCCATAACGTCAACATGAGTATGACTAGCGTCAAAGTAATCATTGCCATCTCCACCATTGAAGACAACTTTATCAACATCAGTACCAGTAAGATCTCTAATATTAAGAGTGTCGTCACCGCCACCACCGTTGATTTCAAAACGCTCAACGTTATCTACGTCTAGGGTAAAAGGTCCTAGGTTTAAGCGTTCAAACTCAGTGCGATAACCATTAGCTCTTAACTCAAAATCATCGCCAGCATCAACTGCGCCATTGACTTCGACTACATCGTAACCGTCATCACCTTCCATCGTGTCGCTACCATCGCCATCATTCCAAATCAGGCGATCATCTCCTGCCCCACCAATTTTTAGGTCGTCACCCTTATCGCCAATAAGAGTATCATCTCCTTTGAGACCAAGAAGAGTATCAGCTCCATCACCGCCACTAAGTAAATCATTACCATTAGTGCCAACAATTCTATTGTTAGCATTATTACCTATTTTTGTAACCATTATTTATGTCCTATTTAATTGATTTCTCTATTAATTTATGAGGTAAACGGGAATAAGTCGGGATCAAATAGAGAAAAAGTTGGGAATATTTCATAAAACAATAAAAAGACAGCTAAAAATCGATTTTACCTGTCTTTTTGCCTGAAAATATTTTATTTTAGCATTCCCTACTTTTTGGTTTTTAAGATTTACTTGAAAAACAGTTTCTTAAAGTTGTGCTCACCCTGGGTAAGTGTAAGCTTGATTTCTTTAGACCTAGTTAATTGATTCCCACTGCCATATTATTTTAGTTTGAAGTTCAAAATAAGGCTTACTAATACATCATTTTTGATAAACAATTCCACGATATTTATACAGATCTGACTGCAAAGGACTCTGATAATTAGTTTTGCGAAGAGTGTAAGTTTGACCTAAAAATTTCAGTGAAATTGCTGCTTCAACTGTATTGACAGATGTATTGACAGAGGTAGTTTGTGCTTGATATCTAGCACCACGATAACAAAGTTGCATTATTGCCTTCTCCTATTGATTAACTTGTCTCTTAATTTACGAAGCGATAGAGAACAAGTCGGGATAAAATCGGGAAGAAGTAGAGAAATTTAATTAGTGATCGCTCTTCCTCAACCCTATTTGCTTAAACACCAAAATATATAATTAATTCCGTCTTACCACTTAATTTAATTGCTATTTTTGGGTATTCTTTAATTAGAAATCTATTTTAATCTTTTTAAGAAACTACTCTGTTAACTTTTAGATGACTCCTTTTAATAACCGTAGAATCTTGGATGAGTTTAATTTAATTAATAAAATTTCCTTCCCAGCTTGGTTTGGTTTGGTAGGAGCGATCTCCATTGCTTGGCTTACTGCCAGTAGTATTAATCATCTCAATAAATGGGCTGATCTAAATGGTGATAATCAAGTTTTGCTATTAGAAATGAAAGAAAATGTTAGTCGATTAAATTCTTTAGAATGGGAAGCGATTAATAAGAACAAGATTGATCAAAACTTAAAAGAGGAGTTAGCAGAAAATGAAGCAAGCTTGACAAAAATACTAACCGAACTCAATTATTTTGAAACGCACCCGCACCATACAACTGAACACAGGGATTCGGAGCATGAACTTATACATCCGATCTTTGAACAATACGAGATCTACAAAGCAGAAGTTGATCGGGTTTTACAATTAATTGCAGCAGGGCAAAATAAGAATAAAAGCGACATCGATAGTTTTGAAATTGACGAAATCTATGATGAGCTATTTGAAGAAATTACCGCAGTAGAAAATATTTATCTCAAAAGGAAGCTAGAAGCTCGTTCCCAAGCTTATTTAGGTATTAACTTATCCCTTTTAGGTTCGGCATTATGTTTAGGAGGGTTATTTTGGTGGTTTAATCGTCAACTATGGCTCAAAAACCGCGATCTAAAAATGGCAATGAATGACCTTGAACAAACTCAAAATCAACTAATTCATCAAGAAAAGATGGCTGCTTTGGGACAATTAGTAGCCAGTGTAGCTCATGAAATAAATACGCCACTGGGAGCAATTCAAACTTCTGCTAGTAATATTAGTAAGGCTGTAGCTGAATCTTTAGAAGAATTACCTCAATTAAATAAGCATCTTGATGAGTCTGAACAAAAATTATTTTTTAGCTTAATTAAAAATGCTATCAATAATCACTCTGCCATTCTTTCTAGTGAAAAGCGCGCTTTAAAACGGAAACTCATCAAGGAATTAAAAGAACATGAAATAGCAAATCCGCGTAAAATTGCCGATTTATTAGTTGATATTGGAATCCACCAAGACATATCATTATATTTACCTTTGCTACAACATCATCAAGTAAATTGGATTTTACAGCTGATATACAACTTAACTAGTTTAACTAATAATAATAGAACAACAAACGCATCAGTATCTAGAGCATCAAAAATTGTATTTGCTCTCAAAAATTATGCTCGACAAGACTTGGTCGGAGAAAAGAAGCTGGCTAATATTACTGAAGGTATAGAGACAGTTTTGGAAGTTTATCATAATAAAATTAAGCAGAATATCAAAGTAATTCGAGAATATCAAGCTATTCCTCAAATTTGGTGTTATCCTGATGAACTAATTCAAGTTTGGACAAACCTGATTCAGAATTCGATTCAAGCTATGAAAGAAAAAGGTAGTTTAACTATTATCACAAAACAAGAAGATGATTGGCTAAAAGTAAATATTATTGATTCTGGTTGTGGTGTTCCTCTAGAAATTAAAGACAAAATTTTTGAACCTTTTTTTACTACTAAACCCGCAGGAGAAGGCAGTGGCTTGGGGTTGCACATTAGTCAAAAAATTATTAATAGACATCAAGGAGGTTTGGAATTTGTGAGTCAACCAGGGAAGACAATTGCCACTGTGCGGTTACCGATTAAGTAGAGCCACTTTATTAGGGCGTGTCATCATTTGGAGGGAAGAATGCTTTTTTTTCTAATTGATGACACCCCCTAAACATTAAATGGTGAAGAACGGGTGTTGAGGTAGAATGTCTGGTGTAAAAAAAATTTCTTGCTAGTTTATTTGACGTTTAATTAGGTTGACTTACTTAATAAAGAATAGAATTGAGTAAATCCGTAAATAATTAATCCATTAACCAGATATGTCTGAATTAGCAATACTCTGTGTCGATGATGAAGTAGTAATTTTAGATAGTCTAAAAGAGCAGCTAAAACGTTGTTTTGGCGATCAATATCTTTATGAAGTAGCGGAAAGTGCTGAGGAAGCTTGGGAGGTGATTGAAGAGTTACAAGAAGATGAAATTAATATTATCGTAATCGTCTCTGATTGGCTAATGCCTGGAACTAAAGGAGATGAGTTTTTAATTCAAGTTCATCAAAGATTTCCCCAATTAGTTAAGGTTATGTTGACTGGACAAGCAAATGAAGTCGCCATCAAAAAGGCTCAACAAGAAGCAAATCTTCATGCTTGCTTGCATAAACCCTGGACAGAACAAGAACTATCTCAAGTTATCATTTCAGCATTGGCATAAAAAATGAGTGAAAAAGCAATTATCTGTGTAGATGATCATGAAAATATTTTAAATAGTATAGGGGAACAGTTAAAACGAGCGTTTGGGGATGAATATATTATTGAATTAGCTAGTAGTGGTAGAGAAACAATTGAATTATTTGCGGATTTAATAGCTGAAGAAGTGGAAATTCCTCTGATTATTTCTGACCAAAATATGGAAGCAATCTCAGGAGATAAACTACTAATTCAACTACATGATCTATATCCTCAAACCTTAAAAATCCTCTTGACAGGACAAACTGATGCAGAAGTAATTCGTAACTTAGTTAATGTATCTGCTTTATATCGTTATCTTGCCAAACCTTGGGATGAAACAGATTTAATTTTAACTGTTACAGAAGCTTTACGCTGCTACGACCAAAACCAACAATTAAAGGCTCAAAACGAATTATTACTAGAGACTAACCAAAAATTAGCAGAATCTCTCACTTTACTAGTCGCTACTTTAGAAGCTACTGCTGATGGTATTTTGGTGATCAACAATCGGGGTCAAGTAATTCGTTGTAATCAAAAATTACTTAATTTGTGGGGTATTGCAGAAAGCGTATCAAGCACCAAAGATTATGACCAAATTATTGATCTGGCTCTTCAGCAGGTAGCAAAGCCTTATACTTGTAATTTAGAGCGGCAAGAAACTGCCTCAAATTACCATAACTACTCCCTTTTAGAGTTAAAAAACGGCAAAATACTGGAATGTTATTATCAAACTCAACAGATCCAAGATTTGAGTATTAGTACAGTATGGAGTTTTCGTGATGTCACAGCAAAACAACAAGCAGAGCAAACTATTAAACATCAAGCATTTCATGATGCTTTAACTGGTTTAGCCAATCGTAGTTTATTTGACCGCAAACTAGCCTTAGAGTTGTCAAAAAGTGAACAATCTCAAAGTAAGCTAGCTGTCTTATTTTTAGATTTAGACCACTTCAAAAATATTAACGACACATTAGGTCATGCTGTTGGCGATCTCTTGTTACAAGCAGTAGTCAAAAGGCTTTTATATGGTGTCCGAGAAGGAGATATGATTGCTCGTTGGGGTGGAGATGAATTTACTCTCTTACTACTCCATATTGAGAGTTTACAAGAGGCTACGGCGATCACTCAAAGAATTTTACAAGCCTTACAATCTCCTTTTGATTTGGAAGGTTATCATCTTCATGTCACCAGTAGTATTGGCATTGCTATTTATCCCGATCATGGAACAGATTCAGATACTTTACTCAAAAATGCTGATGCAGCCTTGTATAAAGCCAAAGATCGAGGTCGTAACAATTATCAACACTACAATCAAACCCTGAACTCTCAAGGGGAAAAAATCCTTAAACTAGAAAATAAATTGGGCTACGCTTTAAAAAATCAAGAATTTACACTTTATTATCAACCCATAGTAGATGTTACCACAGGTACAATCACTAAAATGGAAGCACTCTTGCGTTGGCGACATCCCAAACTAGGGTTAATTTCGCCAAATATCTTTATTCCCTTAGCCGAAGAAAACGGTTTAATTGTCCCTATTGGTGAATGGGTATTAGAGCAAGCCTGTCTACAAAATAAATATTGGCAACAAATAAGAGTTACACCTCTAAAAATTGCGGTTAATCTTTCTCCACGGCAGTTTCAAGAATCTGATTTAATAGACAAGATAATAAACATTCTGCAAACCACTGGGTTACCAACTTCTTGTTTAGAATTAGAGATCACGGAAACTTTAACCATTGACAATTGTCAGATAGCCAAAAATGTTTTAACTAAATTTAAAGAAATGGGAATTTCTCTGGCAATGGATGATTTTGGTACGGGCTATTCTTCCTTAAGTTATCTTAAGCAATTTCCTTTTAGTACCTTGAAAATCGATCGCTCGTTTATTAACAATCTACTTGGAGATCCTGAAGATCAGGCAATCATCAAAGCCATGATTAGTTTAGGTCAAGGCTTAGGAATTTCTATAGTCGCCGAAGGAGTTGAAACAAAAGAAGTTCAAGACTTTTTACAAAGTTTAGGCTGTCGGTATATGCAAGGTTATTATTTTAGTCGTCCTGTAGCTGCTGAAAGTGCGACTCAAATGTTACAAAATAAGGCGTTGCTGAGGGCGGACTAATCTGTGAGTTAACCTGAGTTCGACGAAGCCGAAAACTGAGAAGAGCGAAAATTTCGAGAAGGCTGGAATACTAATTTTATTGTTAACCCCTACAGCATTTTTCCCGAACTCCGTTGCGTAGCTTTTCGCGTAGCGAATACTCCGTTCGCGGTTGCGGAGCAAGTCGTTAGACTCAGCGTGCCCGTAGGGCATACTCCGAACTCCGAACTCCGAACTCCGAACTCCGAACTCCGAA
>JASJDX010000368.1 GCA_030064975.1 Pleurocapsa sp. MO_192.B19 | reverse complement strand
AATTGCTTCATACATATAAATTCTTCTTTGAGCAAAAGCTTTAACCATCTCCTCTACACATTCCTGAGAAGATTCTAAAGCTGCGATCGCGCCATACTGAGCAAAAGTGCAAACATTAGAGGTACTATGACTCTGAATTTTAGCCATTGCTTTTAAAAGTTCTAAGGGTGCAGCTGCGTAACCAACTCGCCAACCTGTCATGGAATGACTTTTGGCAAAACCACTACTGGTAATAGTACGAGCAAAGATTTCTTCATTAATTGAACCGATACTAAGATGTTGGGCATCATCGTAGAGAATTTTTTCGTAGATTTCATCAGAAACCACCAGAATATCTCGTTCTACAATTACTTTGGCTAACGCTTTAACTTCATCGGGAGAATAAACTGTACCTGTGGGGTTGGAAGGGGAATTGAAAACGAAAAGTTTAGTCTTGGGAGTAATGGCTTGCTCTAATTGTTCGAGAGTAATTTTATAATCATTTTCTGCTAAGGTATCAACAATTACAGGAGTACCCTCAGCCAGTTTAACCATCTCTGGATAACTTAACCAATAAGGGGCGGGAATAATTACTTCGTCTCCTGCTTCAATTAATGCTTGCATCAAGTTAAACAAAGAGAATTTACCACCATTGGTAACAATAATATTTTCTGTTTGATAGTTTAAATTATTATCGGTTTGAAGTTTTTTGGCGATCGCCTGTCTAAGTTTTAGCTCTCCCACCGCAGCACCATAACGGGTTTTTCCTTCGTCTAGGGCAGTTTTAGCAGCTTCACAAATATGTTTTGGGGTTGGGAAATCTGGTTCTCCTGCACTAAAGCTACAGACATCAATTCCTTCGGCTTTCATTGCTTTGGCTTTCGCAGAAATTGCCAAAGTAAGGGATGGAGATACTTGATTAACTCTTGCTGCTAGTTTCATCGGTTTCTTCTTGATCATGTTGTGTATGCTTTTCTGGCTTCTTCCATCTATTTTTAATCGCTTTATTTAAATAACCACCAGCTGTTGTATTGGTTTAATTGGCTTGTAGTCTTTGTCTAACACTAACCAAACAGTCTTCCTCGTACTTGGTAATTTTCCTTTTTGTACCTTCATTCGTGGATGTTATTTGTTGTTGTTGTTATAGTAAAATTATTTGTACACAATAGTTAATAAAAGAATGTTAAGCTTGCTGTTGTGATTGTTGTTGGTATTTGTTGTTGTAAAGAAAAAACAAGAAGAGTAGTACTCGTCGAAAGCCAGTTTCTACAATCAAAATGAAATACTTATCTATAAAATGCTGATAACCGCAGCAAACATAAATTTTCTGGCAAGAGAATTAAACGTGGTTTGTACAAAACTAAAGATAAGCATTTGGTTTCAAGTGACATCAATGGGTCGGCAAATATTATAGTTAAAAGTAAGCACAGATTCAGTTTTGAACGAGTGTGTAGCGGTTTTTGGCGAACCCTTTAAGAATAACTATCTCTTAGTAATCTCCTGGTTTTAAGTTGAGTAACGTCAGTTCGATGAAACGAGAAATTTCGTAATTCATCACTTGAGAGATGCTTGCATTCCCTATTATTTCGTGGGAAAAATTGTAACTTTGAACTCCGTAGCGTAGCGTCTCGCGCAGCGAGTACTCCGAATTCCGAACTCTTAGGAAACAAATTGTTTCTCTCAGACATAACGAATTAAATTCGTTGGACGCTCACGTTGAGTAAGTGAAAGTGAAGTCAACTGTAACTCTGGGGAGTGTCAAAATCGCTTTCCTAATTACAGAAAAGCGATTACTCTACCTGTAGCCTTTAGATTATCAAATCAAAATAATCTCCAGAAATTTTAGAGACAGTTCGGTTTATAATTCAAATACATGGAAAGCTATACCTCCATTACCTTCAGTAGAAAAATGCGGTAAATTCTCTTCAATATAATTGATTTCGTTTTGGTCTATAGTAAATAAATGCGCTCCCGATTGACCATTGAGCATTCTAAATACTGGTACAGTTTCTCTATCTTCTGGTTCAGATTCAAAAGCATAATATTTAATACCTTCAAAACTATAATTAGAGAGATTGTCTTGGATATAGCCTTTTTCGTTTTCATCCATAGTATAAAGATGCGCGCCTGTTTCAGTATTGAAGAAACGATAAACAGGTTTAACTCCTTCTACAGTTTCTCCCGTCAAAGCATCTTTGTTATCAGTTAAAACTGTATATTTTTCAGCTTCATAGCTATAAGCTAGTTCTCCTGCTGCACTTTGATCTAAGACAACTTGAATTTCGTTCGCATCCGAAGTGTAAAGATGAAATCCTTTTTCATATTGATAAAAACGATGGATATCAGATACAGATAATCCATCAACAATTCTTCCAGTTTGAGGAATTCCATTAATTACCGAAAAAACATATCTTCCTGGCTGATTAACATTGCTGGCTGTTTCTAACTGTAAAATCTGTTGATTATTACCAGATTGAGGAATTTCTAAAAAGTTTTCTCCATCTGCTGCGGAATATCCAACACGGGCATATTCCTCATCTGAAGCTGTCCCTACAGTCCATTGAACTTCTTCATAACGAAATTCCATTTGGAAGTTTTGCGATCCTAAATCTTGGAGAATAAGTTGAAAAGCATTAGGTACTTCTCCACTGGGAAATGCACCTACATCATCCCAAGTAATAGTGACAGTGTTTGCTGCTGGATCTAAATCCCAATAGACTAAATTAGAACCTGTAGAATTACCACCCTCTGATGGTGTAAGACTACCTGCACCGGTGTCAACATCAGCAAAAAAAGGAGCAATCAGTGGTACTCCAGTATTTCCCGTAATTGCAAAAGGGGTATATTCACTCAGAGAACTATTAAAAGTAATATTTCCATTATTATTAATGTAAAAACCTTGGTAGTTTGTACCAAAGAAATTTAAACCATCTTCAAATACTGAAGTTACATCGATCAATTCTGTGGATTGGTCATCATTCCTCTCAAGAAAGTTTTCGCCAAATCCAGCATCGCCTCCAAGACCATTTATGAGGTTAGAAGCTGCTTGTTCAATCGCAATTTCTTCTCCGTCTATGGTTACAACAGTACCATCATCTTCATTTTTCAACTGCTGTAACTTACTATTACTCAACTCTTCACCCTGCACTACAGCAGCAAAAATCGCCCCTTCATCTCCTGGCGTATCAGTATTGTTTAACTGACTATCAACAAAATGTCCATATTCTTCTAAAACAACACTAGTAATAAGATCTAAATTATTTTTATTTGCCAGTAAAAACTCTTGTGCTAAATAAACCTTGTTAGTATCTTGTGCAAAAGCACCATGAGCATTATTAATTTCTGTGCGGCTAACAATTTCTATTTCAGGAAAGACAAATTCTCCATTTTTCCAATATTCTTCTAAAGGATTAGTATCAATATCATTACTAAATGCTAGTTTTAGGTTAGCCGAGAAGTTTGGTGTATTAGCAAATTGTTGTAGTAAATCTTTAGTTGAAATTGTAGCTTGCTCTAATATATCTGTTAAGTTTTCTCTGCTATTATTGACAAAGGCAGAGGGTAAAGAACCATTTTGCTTGTACATTATTTTTACTTTCTAAAAATTATATGCTTATAATTCCCGAAAGTAAAATAAAATACATCAGTGTTTTTTTGTAGTTGTAACTATTGATAAAACGGTTAATATTTTAATTATTAACGATCTTTAAAAAACAAATTATAAGTAATCATTAACATCATAAAATTTTTATGATGTAAGTTAAACTGTTCTTACATCTCCTCTCTGTTAAAACAAGCTGACGAAAAATCGCCAAAAAATTTCTCCCCGTCAACCAAAATCATCTAATTCAAAAAACCTACCCTTGTGAGTTGTAATGTTGTAATGTAACTCCACCCTATCCTTACTAAGTGCTAGTTAAGAAAAATATGTTTTTAAGCTTGTTGAGCAGATCATATTCAATATTTCGAGTACAATGTCCGATCTATTAAACCTAGATTATTATCTTGAACATGAAACATTTTAAAAGCGATCGCCTTGTAGATCCCAAGAATAATCGCCTAGGGCTAAATAGCATAAATAATAAAGGTAATCGCCTTGCCTCGAAAATTTTGCTGGCTCTATTTTGTTTAAGCACAAGTTTACTAACCGTAGCTTGTCAAGGAGGAGATCAGACTGGGGAGAATGGGCAGCCTAATGCCAATACAGCAGACGGACTTAAATTAGGGACGTTAGCTCCAACTACAGGAGATCTTTCTTCTATTGGTCAAAATTGGCCTACTGCCGTGCAGTTAGCAGTAGATACTATCAATGAATGTGGTGGCGTTAACGAATCTTCTGTCAGCCTGATTACTGAGGATAGCCAGACTGAACCCAGTGCCGGTAGTAGTGCCATGACCAAACTAGCGGAAGTTGATAAAGTTGCTGGCGTAGTAGGAGCTTTTGCCAGTAGTGTTTCTGGAGCAGCCATAGATGTAGCCGTGCGCAACAAAGTGATGATGGTGTCTCCTGGTAGCACTAGCCCCGTATTTACTGAACGGGCAAAGAATGGTGAATTTGACGGTTATTGGGCGCGCACTGCTCCACCAGATACTTATCAATCTCAAGCATTGGCAGCACTAGCAGACTGGCGGGGCTTTAAGAATGTGTCTACTGTTGTCATCAATAACGATTATGGTGTGGGATTTGAACAACAGTTTACAACAGCATTTAAAAAACTAGACGGTAATATTGTTGGCAAACCAGTACGCCACGATCCTAAGGCAGCAACCCTAGATAGTGAGGCAAAAGCGGCTTTTGGTAGTAAACCCGATGCTGTAGCCGCTGTATTATATGCTGAAACAGGTAGTGCACTCTTAAAATCAGCGTTTGAGCAGGGATTAACTGATGGAGTAACAGTTTTATTAACCGATGGAGTTTACTCTGATGATTTTATTAGACAGGTAGGGAAAACTGCTGATGGGAAATCAATTATTGCAGGAGCTTTGGGAACTGTCCCAGGAGCAAATGGTAAAGCACTAGAAGAGTTTACTGCTCTGTGGAATGAAAAAACCCAAAAAGAATTAACTGCCTACGTTCCTCATAACTGGGATGCTGCAGTATTAATGATGTTGGCAGCCGAAGCAAGCGATGCCAATACAGGAGAAGGTATTAAAAGTAAAATTTTAGAAGTAGCAAATGCTCCTGGTACTGAAGTAAGTGATGCTTGTGAGGCAATAAAACTAGTTCGTCAAGGAGAAGATATTAATTTTCAGGGGGCTAGCGGTAATGTGGATATTGATGAAAATGGTGATGTTGTAGGTAGTTATGATGTATGGCAAGTAGGAGAAGATGGTACTTTGAGTGTGATTGATAAAGTGAGTCCTGAAAGTGCTAATTAAAAGTGCTAATTAATTTATATTGATACTCTGCCCGTTGAAACAGGGCAGATTCTTGATTCACTCTTGGATAGCTATAGATAGAAGATCTATCTCCCCACTAGTGCCAAGTCCACAAGCGAACACCGTCTGTCCGACGTTTAAAATATCGTCCATTTATGGCGGAGTTTTGAGCTTCCCGCGCTAACCTATAATTCTCCAGACAATTAGCTATGTGTGTTAGGTAAAAATTATTTTAACCTTTAAGCTGTGGTTCAATAACTACAACTTACAAGATAATTACTTCCAGAGGAGCAAAAAGCTCAAGATTTGAAAGCTTGCAAACTAGCCTTGAATCAAACTAAGCTAAATGAAGATAGGAAGTAAGAAAATATCAAGTAAATGTATATCATCTGGATATATCTAGATCGATCTAGATCTTTTGTGCATCTTACTAGCCTAATCTCAACCTAATCTAAAATTATTGCTTTTTTTAGTAACTCTGATCTCGTATTAAGCTCCGCGTAACCCTGATGGGATCGCGCATTCTAGAAAACGAAAACTATAAATTATGATGCTGAAACAAGTTATTACCCAGATCAAAAATTTCTTTCCTGCACCAGAAGTCCACGCTCATTGTGATGGTCCTTGTGGCGTATACGATCCCGCTTCGGCTCGTATTACTGCTGAAGCTGTAGTTTCGATGACGAAAAAAATTCTTGATCTTGAAGCTCCTGCTGCTGGTGATAAGGCTGCAAACATCGCTTACCAAAATACTCTTTCCCGCTATATTGCGATTAAAGAAGAGCAAGCACAAAAAACCAAAGACGATTTACTAATTCTTTGGACAGACTATTTCAAACCTGTACATCTTGAAAAATATCCCGATCTTCATGATACTTTTTGGAAAGCTGCTAAACTCTGTTCTGCTTGTAAAGTAGAGGTTAGTGCAGAACACGCTAATGAATTGATGGATGCAGTTCAAAAAATTCATGAAATGTTCTGGGCAACCAAAGAACGCGATGTTAATTGGTATAAGGCTAGCTAACTAATAAACTTAAAAGTAGATTATTTTTGAGGTGAGTTGTCAGTAATTAACTCACCTTTTTTTATTAGTCAAATTAAATAATATTAAAAAGCATTTATATTTGTAATTAATTAATTCGATAAATTCAAATTAGTTTACTACAATTTATAACTTGATATTTTTCCACCAATTAATTGTTGGTGATGCCAAAATGGAAAGAGATTAAATAATCATAAACATTCTTTTATTCAAGGTAACTAGATACTACTGCGATTTTACATTATTGTACATACAGAAGTGTCCAGAATTTAGTTGATCTTAACTTGAATAATTAAGAGAGTTTTAACCTAATATATATTGGTGTGAGTGAGGATTGTGTGCAATGCCCAGATTTTGGGGGGCAATTAAGCGAATAGCCCCTATATTGGCTATTTATTTATGGTCAACGTCAACTACTGAAGCAATTGAATTACCTAAATTTGATAGTTTTAATTTTCATCAGCAAGCTAAATTTACACCATCGATTCTTGATCGTCAAGAAGATTATGTTAATAATTTTAGCTTAAAAATAGACCGCACTAAATTATTTTTATCTCAAGTAAATAGTGTTAAACAATTACGAGATCTTAAGCCAACAGACTGGTATTATGAAGCCTTAAGAGGATTGATTGAACGCTACGGTTGCATTAGTGGATTTCCCGATCGAACCTATCGAGGAGAACAACCAGTCTCTCGTGCAGAATTTGTGGCAGGTTTAAATATTTGTCTCAATAAAATTGAAAGTATTATTACCAATTCTGATAATATTTCTCAAGCAGATGTAAATACTGTTTTACGGTTAATGCAAGAGTTTCAGGCAGATTTAGCCATACTCCAGGGAAGAACAGATGGCTCACAAGCAAGATTAGAAGATCTAGAAGTAACCCAATTTTCGACCACTAGCAAACTCAAAGGAGAGGCTATCTTTGGTTTGGGTAGTGTTTTGTCTAATCAGTTAGAAAATAACACTGTTTTAGGTAGTAGATTAAGATTAGAGTTAGAAACTAGTTTTAGTGGTAAAGATTTACTATTTACCAGATTATCTCGCTCTGGATTTCCTGGTTTTTCGGAGGAAATTGGCACTTTTCAAGGGGATCTGGCATTTGCTGAACCTGAAAATAATGAGTTTCAGTTAGAAGAGCTGCACTATACTTTTGGTCTGGGTAGCAATGTTGATTTGATTGTCGCGGCAACAGGAACAACTGCCGATGATCTTGCTAATACTGTGAACATTCTAGATGGAGATGGAGGTTCAGGGGCTATCTCGACTTTTGGTACACGTAACCCTATTTACTATCCTCCAGGAGATGCTGGGTTGGGTATTGTGCATCGTCCTATTGAGCAAATCAAGATTAGTGCTGGCTATTTGGCTTCTCTTGCTAATGAATCAAGTTCCGGGAGTGGTTTGTTTAATGGTCCTTTCAGCGCGCTAGGACAAATTACGATCGCACCAATAGAAAGTCTGAGTTTGGCTGCTACCTATATTCATAGTTATAACCAAAGTGATACCGAAACAGGAACAGATCGGGCAAATCTACGGTCATTAACCGCCGATTTATTTGGCGAAGAGGTACCAACTGTCAGTGATTCCTATGGCTTAGAATTATCTTGGGCAATCAGCGATCATCTAGTAATTGGTGGTTGGGGTGGATTAAGCAAAGTCAGTAATCTTTCTACCTTAAATCAGCAGATCGAGCGTGGTACGCAGGATATCTGGAATTGGGCAGCAACTCTGGCTTTACCTGATTTAGGCAAAGAAGGCAGCATGGCGGGGATAGTTGTGGGTATGGAACCCACTGTGACTAATTCCACTATTGATACAGATAATCTGGACGAAGATAGCGATCAATCTTTACACCTAGAGGCATTCTATCAATATCAAGTCAGTGATAATATTGCTATTACTCCTGGGGTAGTCTGGATCGCTGAACCGAATAGCGATCCACAAAATTCTGATGATCTAGTTATTGGCACAATTCGCACTACTTTGAGTTTTTAGTTGTGAAATTAGATCGCTTTGCCTAAAAGAAACTTGTGGTTGATTTGGATTTGGTGAGTTTGGCTTTAACTGGAGCAAAAGCCAATTGATGACCCCAGATAATAATGGTAAGGTAAAACAAATGATTAAAGCGATCGCTACCCAGCGGAAAATAGCTGGTCTTTTTCTTCCCTGAGTGGGATAGCCACAGCTAAGACAAATTTCAGTTTCCGTAGCGTTAAGAGTTCCACAAACTTTACACGGTTCTAAAGACATAAGTAGTTTCTTGCTGATGAAATGTACACATAAAATTTAATAGAGCAATATAACTTTAAACTGAAAAAGAAAGTATTAACTTTAGATTAGAATAAATATAGTTTTCTACAGGTTTCTGGAGAAAAAGCAATGTGCAATCTCATCACCAAAGCCACTCTATTTTTAACTGGAGTTATGTCTCTAACTCTAACTTGTAGCATGGTTCAAGCGCAGCAAAATCCATCTGGTACATTAGGTAACACCACGCCCAACTTGCCTCTATCTCCTGGTCAACTCAATAACTTTGAACCAATTAGACAACCAAACTTTTTAATAGAGTCAGGTAGTGGTTCACAACAATTTTTTAGACAGGGAAGAGAGCAGCTTTATTTACTACCACAAGAAAAGTCGGAACCTATTTTGCAGATAGATGAAACGATTGAAGCAGAAGGAGTAAATTACCAAGATTTACAAAACAAACCGTTAGATAAGTTAGATAAATAGATTTGTCAATCGATCAGAGTATATATCCACACCAAGAGAATGCCACGCTCTAACATTATCACTGTAGAGATGTTAGAGTTGCGATCGCGAACTATTCGAGCTAATGCAATTGTTCTGGGTCTAGCTGGGTAAACAAACGACGAATGGTGTCACGGGATGGAATACCATTGGGTAATGCTAAAAATTTCTGAAGCCATTCTTGTTTGCTGTCTCCGTATTCTTCAATCTCAACCCAGCTTTCTGCCCCACAGATTACGGCACAGATTGTGATGGCTATAATATCCAACAGTTGATGTTCAACTATAGCATTACGTATTTAGGTTAGGACACTCTTTAAAATTGCTACTTGTGAGACAGTTGCGGTGGACGGGTTCCCCGGCATAAGCAAACTGTCGAACCCGAAGGGCTACTTGCTACTTGC
>JASJDX010000017.1 GCA_030064975.1 Pleurocapsa sp. MO_192.B19 | reverse complement strand
GCGCGAGACGCTACGCTACGGAGTTCAAAGTTACAATTTTTCCCACGAAATAATAGGGAATGCAAGCATCTCTCAAGTGATGAATTACAAAATTTCTCGTTTCATTGAACTGACGTTAACAAAGTAGATTAACTAAATTTTAAGCAGTAGCCAACTCAGGCTGAGAACGTTTGCTATTACGAATACCCTCAATAGCTTCAGCATAGTCAGGTGCTTTAAATACCGCAGAACCAGCAACAATAGCATTAGCACCAGCTTCTAGAACCTGCCAAGTATTATTGGGTTTTAGTCCACCGTCCACTTCAATCCAAGGATCTAGACCTCTTTCATCACACATTTGGCGTAGTTTAGCTACTTTCTCTACCATCTCAGGAATAAAGCTTTGACCACCAAAACCAGGGTTAACGCTCATGATCAAGATTAAATCACAAAGAGGAAGAACGTGTTCAATCAAGGATAGAGGAGTGCCAGGATTTAGGACCACACCAGCTTGTTTGCCTAACTCACGTATTTGTCCTAAAGTACGATGTAAATGAGGAGAAGCATTGTGTTCTGCATGAACAGAGATGATATCTGCTCCAGCTTTAGCAAAATCTTCGACGTACTTTTCAGGTTCAACAATCATTAGATGAACATCTAAAGGCTTTTTGGTATGAGGACGAACTGCTTTAACAATCATTGGTCCAATAGTGATGTTAGGCACAAATCTACCGTCCATTACATCAATATGAATCCAGTCTGCACCAGCTTTATCTACAGCTTCGATTTCTTCACCTAAGCGGCTGAAATCTGCTGACAAAATTGAAGGGGAAATAACAGTTTTCTTAGTAGTCATAAATTTTATTTCTCTAATGTTCTCTAATGTTTTGTATCGAGGTTAACAAAATTTTATCTATTTAACTAATACGATATCACGTTTTTTCATTCTCAGGACTATAAGCAAAGCTAAGATATTTTGTTTATCTAGATTTATGAGTCTAATTCTATTGACAACATGGTGATAAGTAGAGAAAAAAATATCTATTTAGAATTCAACTTGTGCTAGACGTTTTTGTAACATCCCTGGGAAAGCACGATAATATTTTTGATTTAAAGGAGAAGGATGGGGCAAAGGTAATAAAGTTATTGTCTTATTGTGAGTTACGCTCAAATCGTCTGTAGCACTAAGATTTACGGTTAATTGAGCCGAAAAGCGATCGCTACTACGATAAAAACTATCTACTTCCCCCTTTGCGCCATAAGGAGCAAACCATTTAAATGCTTCTGTACCCAAAGTAATAATTTGATTTCCTTGCCAATGAAACACAAACAACTGTTCTAAGAAAGGACGAAATCTTTTTTTTACTTTCATTAAATAGGCTTTATTTCCTGGTGGCTTGTAAGGGACGGTATTAGTTAATAAAACTCTTTCAATAACTGTGGTGTCTAAATCTTTTCTAGAAGGAGCTTTTTGTTGATGAATTGCATAATAAAATCCCTCTCTGACCATTGTTCCTGAAGCACCAATTAGAGGTTGGCGGGCATGAACTTCATCTTTCCCTAAATCGCGACCAAAAAAACAGAGAGGACTCAGTAGATTTCCTGCATAAAGAATTGGTTTTGTCGGTTCAATATGAGCAGATTTATATACGGGGATATCTATCGGAAATTCTTCCCGTTGTGCTTCTTGTTGCACCTGGGCAATTAAGGTGGCAATATCGGACATGAATCAGTTTTGTTAGTGGTTAGTTAAAGGATGATGGATAAGGGATGAGGGATGAGAAACTACTTAAAGGGTTTAAATAAATTGTAATTATCTCATTTTTTAGCTAAGAAAAAATATGTGCCATAAACGATATACTCATTCCAATATAGAACCCCTAGTAAAGAGTACAAGTTAGTACTATTAGAGAAGAGAGAGTGACTTCTGCTTTATCCAAACGATAAATATTATAAATATTAATGTCTACCTATTTATATCAATATCCCCCTCTGATTTTAGGCAAACTAATTAAACGCTACAAAAGGTTTCTTGCTGATATCGAGTTGGACACAGGAGAAGTAATTACGGCTCATTGTCCTAATACTGGCCCGATGACAGGGGTATGTACTCCAGACAGCTTGGTACAAGTATCTAAAAGTAATAATCCTAAACGGAAACTGGCTTACACTTGGGAAATGATTCAAATTAACTCTATCTGGGTAGGAACTAATACGGCAATACCAAATAGAGTAATTAAATTAGCCTTAGAACAAAAACTATTTCCTGAATTAGCAACTAGATATAATAATATTCGCTCCGAAGTTCCCTATGGCAAAGATAAAAAAAGCCGAGTCGATTTTTTGCTGACAGGAGATGATACCCAACCACCAATTTATGTAGAAGTTAAAAGCGTTACCCTCAGTGCAGGTAATGTGGCTTTATTTCCTGATACGGTAACAACTCGCGGACAAAAACATCTTAGGGAATTAACTACCTTAGTGACTAAGGCAAAATCAGTGATGTTATATTTTATTAATCGTGATGATTGTGATATTTTTGCCCCAAGCGATCGCTGCGATCCTCAATATGGTGAGTTACTACGGCAAGCTGTGGCTAAGGGGGTTGAAGTTTTGCCTTATCGTTTTGAAATTACTCCCCAAGGAATTAACTATTTAGGATTAGCCAAATTTTTACTTAATGAACCAATTAAAAATTAGCTATTTACATTAGCTATTTATTTTCTACTAAACGGAATAAAAGCAACTGGCTAATTTGTTCGTCGTTGAAATTATCATCGCTAATCAAGAGAAAACTCTGGCTACCATCTGGTAAACGAGGCCCTAAGGTCATGCCTTCAAGATTATCAAGCTCAATTCCTAATTCTTGTAAATCAAACAAGAGTTCTTTCTTCAAAGGTCTTACCTGGGTTAAATTACCTTTGAGACTAGCAATATTACTGGTATCTGTGGCATCACCAATTACTACTTGAAATATTTTAGCTCCTGCTCCAGTAAAGCCAAAACTCCTTTCTAAACTTAGAAAATAACCTTCGGTTCGTAATGCTATCAACTCTGATAATCCATTAGAAATAACTTCTATCGGTGCAGGTTCAAGTAAATATAAATGCTCTGCCACTAAAACTGGATTGCCAATAGGATTAATGACGTAGTGTAACCAACGAATTCTTGCCTGTTCTTCTCCTTCAAAAGATTCGTCTTGGATCAATGCTGATTCGATAGCGGTAAATAAACGAAAGGGATCTTCAGGTAAGCCAGTTCGATTAATAGTTAAAGATTCAAATGCTAGATTTTCCTGTACTCCTTGAGGTTGATCTGGCTGCTCATTACTGAAATAACGTTGTGGTAGACGGATATCTAGCAGTTTTTTACCTGTGTCTAGTTCAAATTCGGCAATAAAAGGTTTGACGTTTTGAGTAGGATCGCCTTCGCTAGAAATAAAAATTGTATTTCTGGGAGAAAGAGCAAGTCCCTCTGGATCAATACTACCTACCTCATAATTTTTGCCCTGCTCATCTTGGAGAAAAGTAACTGTTTTTGGCTCGAAACTATCTATTTTGATGTGCAGATCATCAGTTTGTTTGACCCCCAACTTAAAGGTGTAAAAACGAGCAGGAGAAATTGCACTACGATCATCAGACAATACATAAAATCGATCTTGTTGACGATTATAAGCGATCGCCGATAGACCTCCGACTTGAGTATTCTCAAAAGTTGTTTGGGGAATTTCGTATTGATCTAAGAATTCTAGAGAAAAATTACGAAATATTCTCTCCCCAGCATTTAACCTTTGAGGCGGAGTGCAGGATGTTAAAGACAAGAGAACACAAACCAAAAATAAATTAACTAAAAATCTTAGGGTAAATCCTAAATGGCGATCGCTCACAGTTTTTCTTTTGGCACTAAAATATATATTTTCAATCTATCAGGTTAATTGAGAAGAAAGGCGGAGCAAATTCAGTAGTAGATGGTTAGAGCTAGCTCTTAGCTCTTAGCTTCGTAGCAAGTCTGTGACCGTCAATATTTGAATAATCTCTTGGCGATAAAAAATTGCCAAGGTATTAATTAACAAGCAAGTTGTTCCTAAACCAAACAAAATGAAGGTAACGGGGGTAATCACACCAATGATAAACCAGGTGGAAACATGAAGAAATAGGGTAGTGGCAAAGACTGAAGCGATTCCCATTGACCAACGTATTTTAAGCATTGACTGACCCATTGCTACCAAAACTACCGTGGTGAGGGTTGTAATTAGGTTAGCTGGTACAAGAAACGAACAAATTGCTACACAATTATGACGAGAAAATTCAAAAAGCGGTTCCAAATCGAACATAAATTATAAAAATCTACCTTGATAGTTGATTATTGCTCATTTTATGAGTTTTAAATATCACAATTGTACATTTATCCAGAAATTGTCAATAACTGTAACTCAGTACAAATAAAATTAATTGGTTAGTTAGTTGTCAGTGGTTGATTATCTGGTTCTGATTCTAAAATTTCTCGTGCAGTAACCCCATCACCCTGAAATCCAAAATACCAGAGAGAAGCCGCAGCTTCAGCGCGAGTTACAGATTTCTTTGATTGAAAAAGAGTAGTATAGCCAAAGATACGTCTTATATTAGAAAGATCGCCGTTTTGAAAATCTGCATACAAGGCTCTAATTGCCGTAGAATTAATATTCGCTGCATCCTGAAATCCCCAACTCTCCTCTATGGCTTGAATCGATGCGTCTGGCAAAGCTTGACGCATATCTAAAGGTACTTTCCAGGTGATCAAATCTTCTCTTGTTAGAGGTGCCTCTGGTCTAAATAGTAAATTTGTACTATCTGCTGTGAGTCGAGAGGGTATTAGTCCTGCTTCAGCTAAACCTTGAATTGCACCAAAATCTGGGTTATTTACCCTAATATCTTGAAAAGCAGGCTGTTCACTATTACTAGCTATGTAAATTTTTTTACCTGGATTATCGTCATAATACCGATTATTAGCGGCAATTAACCAGCGAGCGTATTCTTCTCTGGTGATGATTTCGTTAGGAGCAAATTTACTCAATTCAACGTTGCCATTACCTGTATAGGGAGTTAAAATCCCCAAAGCTGCAACTTCTGCTAAGGGTTGACGCAATTGTTCGGGAACCTCATCAAGATCTACAAAATCGGCGTTTAATGTATCAAGATAATCATCAGCAGGCATTTTGGGCTTTAATCGAGGCTCATTTTGTTCTTGCTGTTGGTTGAGATTGGATGGTAGCTGTTGATTTGACTGTGATTGTGATTCAGCTTGCTGGGGTTTTCTAGTAGAATCTGTAGCAGAAGAAATTGCTGACTCTTCTTCTACTACATCCTGATTTAAAGGCTCATAAACAACAGTAAACTTGGTGCTATTTGAATCTTTTTCTTGGTTAGTAAGAGATGGAAACAGTGTTAGATCGACTTTAAGTTGATTTTTTTTGGCGATCGCTCTGGCAGTTTCCTGTTTGGTCTCAAGGTCAAATGGTTTAATGATTTCCCAGTCGTTAGCTACTAATTCGGCTTGATAATAATCGGCGATCGCTTCTCTATTATCTGGAGTCTCCCAGATTAACATTCCTGATGCTGCGTTTTCTCCTGATTTTACCTCCTGTAATTGAGCCTCAGGATATAAAGGAAAAGACGCAGGAAAGTTTTCAGGCAAATCGATAGACTGTATTGGTGTATCTGCTTCTAAAACATCATTAACATCATTGTTGTTTTGAGTCTCTTCTGGTGATGAAATTATATCTTGATCTAATTCTGATGCTTTCTGCGCTTCGTCTGGTTTGATGGCTGAAGATTTTTTCTCAACCGTACCTGCTTTCAATTTGGGATCGGCACTAACTAAACTCTCAATGCCTGAACTATTGCTACAGCTGGCTAATAAAGTTAATAAACCAGTAAATAATAAAATGCCCATAAGAGCTTTTTGGCTGTTTTGTTTCAGTAACATAGCTACTTGCCCAAACTAATAATTATTTCTAATAATTATCTAATTTTAGTACCTAGATCAAATTAGGAAAATTTAGTAGCTGTGGCTTAAAATTGTTCCTTTTTGAGTGTAGATTGTTACGGTCGCGCTATGGTAGAAGAGGGCTTGAAAAATAACAATCAAACTAAAGAGTGCAACTAGGTATATTATACGGCGTTAGCGTGGGGACAGGCGACCCAGAATTAATTACAGTTAAAGGATTGCGTATCTTACAAAACAGCTCTGTGGTTGCTTTTCCTGCTGGTATTAATAATCGTTCAGGAGTAGCTCAAAATATTATCTCCTCTTGGCTACAACCACAACAGCAAATTTTACCCTTAAAATTTCCTTATGTTCAAGATACAACAACTTTAAAAGAAGCTTGGCAGAGAGCCTCAGAGCAAGTGTGGCAATATTTAGAGCAGGGAATAAACGTCGCTTTTGCCTGTCTAGGAGATGTGAGTTTTTATAGTACTTTTACTTACTTAGCTCAAACTTTACAACAGTTGCATCCAGAGGCAAAAGTTGAAACTATACCTGGAGTTTGTTCGCCAATGGCGATCGCTTCTATCTTGAAAATTCCTTTAACAGTAAATCATCAACGTTTAGCTATACTTCCAGCCATATATACGGTTCAAGAATTAGAAGCAACATTAGATTGGGCCGAAGTAGTAATTTTGCTCAAGATTAGTTCGGTTTATCGACAAGTTTGGCAAATTCTAAAACAGCGCAGTTTATTACATTCTAGTTGGATCGTAGAAAAAGCTACTTTCCCTGAGCAAAAAATACATAACGACTTAAGTAATTATCCTGAACTAAAATTATCTTATTTTTCTATTATGCTGATTAGTCAATAAACTTCAATAAGACAACCAGAAAGTTTAAATTTTTTAACGTGAAATATTGCAAAATATTTCTTGTTGCTTAAAACCTATACAAAATAGTCATCCCTCATGTTAGGTTTGACTGTAAATCAAATTTTTTCTACGTAAAAATAACAGGAGTTCCCAGGTTTGAATATTCAACCTAATAGTAAAGAACAAGGACTATTTCGTGAAGAAATAAGCGAATATGTGGCCCAGCTACAGCTACACATGGCACTCCAAGCTCGTCATTTAGTTCCTACTCTTACTGACACGACTGTAGCTAATAGCAGACAACAAATGTTGCAAGAGACTCAGGCAGTCATTGAAAAATTTGCTTCTCGCCAATCCCTATAAAGCCAATCCCTATAAGTTTATCGGCGGATAAATTAATATATTTTCCAGAGGTCGTCTTACAAGTCAATTTTATTACTAAAAAGATGAATTAAACACGTAGATGATCGAGTTATAACAACGATAATTTCGTTGCGCTCAATCGCTTTAATAATAAATCTTTGAGACTTTTCAGGCATCCTCTAAGCTCGACTTTATCCATTTTGTGAGAAAACCAATCAAAAGCAAAGGGAAGGATAGACTGAAAAGTTGTATCGTGATGGCTTAGGCTAAAAAAGTGAGTTGGAATCTACCTGTTGAAATTATCAGCATTATCTTACCTTTTGCAGAACTAAGGGATAAATAAACTAAAATTAAAATCTTTCAAATATGTATTGTATTAACTAATAACACTTATGTTTATTGGTAATAATACTTACGTTTATTTTCAACTCACATCTTGCACACCTGACAAAAAAACTAAATAAAGTGCGTCACCTGCAGACGCACACCACCCCTTGTCTTAGCAACGCTCTGGGTGGAAACGCTTTGTGAATATCACTTTTGAGACGCAAAGCGTAATCGCTTTACCATTGAGCGAGTGCGATCGCTCTAATTTTTTTAATTAATAACAAGCTCTAGAAAATATACATAAATATAGAGCCATCATAGTCAAAGAAAGAAATAATTTGGCATTCGGCATTCCTTGCGCCCAGAAAAATAGATGATATAACTGATGTATAGCTAGAGCATAATCATCAAATCTGACTCATGATATTACTTAATATTCAAAATACTCGTAGATTAATTATTAACATTATATCTAAAATTTGCTGATAAAAATTCTCAACGATTTTAAGCTAAAATACAGTTTTTTATTAAAAATTGACCAACGGTCACAGCAGCGGACAGATACCGCTTCCCATCTACATGGGATAATATCAAGCGGAATGCCTACGGCTAGGCTACGCCAATCGAGATAATCTGTGACTCATTATATATAGTTATTTAATTAGTATTAATTACTATTTAACAGCTTAGTTGCGTTGATAATCAAGACTAAAAAAGTTGTAAGTTAGTTTGATGCGTTGAATCCTGAAAGACTTTTGTTTCCAATTCTGTCTAGATATTCGATCTTCTCTTATCAATCTCAGTTGTTGATTCAAATTAAGGCAACAAGTCATTACCCAGTAGTGGTAGATGAACAAAAAGCATAACGATGAGCTACAAGAAAGCATACTAATAGTAGACGATTTGCCAGAAAATATTAGACTTTTGTCATCTTTGTTAATTAATCAAGGATATGAAGTCAAGTCTGCTACAGATGGAGCAATGGCTCTATCTATTATTAAGGCAAATTGTCCCGACTTAATATTGCTTGATATCATGTTGCCAATGATGGACGGGTATCAAGTTTGCCGTGTCCTAAAATCTCAAGAAGAAACTCAGCATATACCCGTTATCTTTTTGAGTGGTCTAGACTCCGAATTTGATAAGGTGGAAGCTTTTAAAGTAGGGGGAGTAGATTATATTACCAAACCCTTTTTTATTGAAGAAGTAGTTTTTCGGGTAAAAGCGCAATTAGCTGCCACAAAACAGCAGCAAAAATTTAGACAAGTAATTAATGAGCAAGTTACTGAAAGAAAAATCGCTGAACAAGAACTGAATAGATCTCGTGCTTTGCTAACAGGAGTTTTAAATAGCTCTTTGGATGGAGTAGCTGCTTTTGAAGCAATTCGCGATCGCCGAGGTCAAATCATGGATTTTCGTTGGTTGATTGCTAATCCTGTAGCAGCAATGACTGTAGGTGGAACAACTGAAAGTCTCAAGGGAAAACGATTATTTGTCCAGGAATCTCCTGGTCATTTGTTTGACGGATTATTTGATTTATTTGTCCAAGTAGTAGAAACCTGTACTGTATTAGAACAAGAGTATTACTATGAATCTTCTTCCTTAACAGCCTGGTTTCATATCGTTGCAGTAAAACTAGGTGATGGTTTTGCCATGACCTTTCGAGATATAAGCGATCGCAAACAAATAGAAATAACTCTTAAAAAAGCGAATTTACGGTTAACTTATCAAGCAAATATTGATAGCCTGACTCAAATAGCTAATCGCCGTCGCTTTGACGAATATATTACTCAGGAATGGTCACGATGCGCTCGTGAGCAAGAGCATTTATCTCTAATTTTATGTGATGTAGATTATTTCAAGGCGTATAACGACACCTATGGACACCAAGCAGGGGATAATTGCCTTTATGAAGTTGCTCAGGGAATAGAAAGAGCTGTAAAACGCCCTGCGGATATAGCATTTCGCTATGGTGGGGAAGAATTTGCTGTGGTTTTACCTCACACCGAAGAAAAAGGCGCAATTAAAGTGGCTGAAGAAATTCACAAACAAATTCAAGACTTACAAATACTTCATCACTCATCTCAAGTAGATAAGATCGTCAGTTTAAGTTTAGGAGTTTCTAGTATTATTCCCGATCGGCGATCTTCTCCCCATACTCTAATATCCGCTGCCGATCGTGCTTTATATGATGCCAAACTCCAAGGACGTAATCGTATTGTTTATAAATCACTCAAATCTCATTAATACAAGAATTGCTAGAGAATTACTAGAGCTAATATTATCCACCGCAAGAAAAGACCATATTCACTAACTGATGAGTGATGGGCAAAGTATCAATAATCATGCCAACACACAACAACATCATGTAAAAGATGGAATATTTAAACAGTGAACGTGCTAATGGATTATTAGTCGGATCTTGTTTTAATTCCCAGGCTTTATAGAGAAATTTGTAACCAAGATAACAAGCGATCGCGCCATAAACTATGCCTAAATTACCCAGAGGATACATTAATAACAAGCTACAGGGAACTACCAGCCAAGTATAAACCCAAATTTGCTCAACAGTAGCCTCTTCACCTTTGATTACAGGTAACATTGGTACTCCAACCTCGGCATAATCTTCTTTGATCATTAGTGCCAAAGCCCAAAAATGGGGAGGAGTCCACAGAAAGATAATGGCAAATAATATCCAGGGAACAACACTCAAATTTCCTGTCACCGCAGCCCAACCCACTAAAGGAGGAATTGATCCTGCTGCACCGCCAATGACAATATTTTGGGTGGAGTGGCGTTTTAACCAATGGGTGTAGATCAGCATATAAAAAACAATGCCAGACATAGCTAGCAATGCTGCCAACAAATTAGCAAATACGGTCAATAAAGAGACTGAAAGAACACCTAAAACAGACGCAAAAACAAGAGCATGGCGAGGCTGCACTTTTCCCGCAGGAATCGGGCGTTTCCGTGTCCGCGTCATACTATAGTCGATATCTTGGTCGTAGATGCAATTTAATACTTGTGCTGAAGCTGCAGCTAATGTCCCCCCCAGTAAAGTAACGATCAATAAAAATGGATCTACTTTACCTTCAGAGGCAATCCACATTGATGCAGCGGTGGTAATCAACAACAACGGGATGATCCGGGGTTTAGTTAGCTGATAATAGCTTTTGATTACTTCGGAAAAGTTTTGATTCTGGCGGGCTATACTTGTCCCTGTCATTATGATTCTTCCTAAAACTTATAGTGATTTTTGGTCGTGTAGAGTGGTTTTGAGAATTAATTAGTTACTAGATCGTTGATTGTTGACTGCTGTTATCTCTAATTGCTAACACGGTAAAAGCAACTAATACTCCTAATAAACTTGCTCCTACTGCTTGATGGGTAACGGTTAAAGGTTCTACCTGTAGGTGCAATTTAAAAGTAGCGATGCCGAGTAAAATTTGCAGACTAACTAATACTGCTGCTGTGTTAGCTAATACTCGCAGATTTTTGTGCAAGCCAGGGGTTTTCCAAGCAAACCAGACGACGGCGATGGTTGCCAAGGTTGGAGGTACAACTCCTAAAATATGAGCATTCATCACACTACATAGCTGTGAACCTGCAAAACACTGATGTAATGCCCAGCGAGAGCCTACTAACCCGCCAATGATACTTTGTAAATAAACTAAAACTGTTGCACTCAAACCCAACCAACGGAGTTTTCCTGCGGCTTTTGTTCCTTGATAGGGGAGTAAAGCTGTTCCAATGACAATTAAGGTAGTAAAAAATAATAGTGCTGTGCCTAAATGTGCTGTAACAATGTCAAAACGAAGCAGTTGGGTTACCGTTAATCCGCCTAAAACCCCCTGAAAGACGATCAGGAACAAAGCAAAAGTTGCAGCCCAGGGTAGCCAACGAGGTAATACTCGACGATACCACCAAGATAGACCTGATAAAGCGATCGCGCTAATGCCAATTAAAGCAGCATCCAAACGATGAAACCATTCAAGAAATACCTGGAGGTTCATTTGTCGGGTGGGTACAAGTTGACCATAACATAGAGGCCAATCAGGACAAGCTAAGCCCGCATTCATAACCCTAGTAGCACTGCCCACCGCCATTAAAAGTAAAGTGGCGATCGCAATTTTCCAGACTAAACGACGAATCCATACTTGGGGCTGAGATGTTTCCTTAATACTATTGATTGACGATTGAAAGACTGATTCGGTCATAGTAAACTCGATTGATATGAAATTTTGTGTGAGTAAGAGCGATCGCTCTTAACTTGCCAATTATTCTTATATTTTTGGTTTTTGATTTTTCTCGACTTTCTTCTCTCACTCTAACGACCTTTTTCTCATAGCTTGATCTTTTTAGATATTCTTCAGATTGAGTCACCAAAAATTCTTATAAAATTTAAACTCTATAAAGAAAAAATTAAATTTACCAACCAAACTCTGAGTTATAGACTAAATCCTCTGTTTACAAGGTTCAGAGATCCCAAAAAAAAACTAAAGAATCCCCCCCAATTACCATAATTTTAGTTTCGATACCTTTTTATCTCTTGCTAATTTGTTTTAACCTAAGTAATGTAGGCAAAATATTATTTTGTAATATCTTGTAGCTGAAATTTTAGTATTAATCTCATCAACCAGTTCTTGTTAGTAAGTAATAGATTGTAAATAGTCAGATACTAATAAAAAATTATTAACTAGTACTGATTCAGAAAACACTAACCCAGATCTATAACGTGAATATTCCCAGTAACGTAATTACCCTCATCGCTGGTGTAGCGATGACCCTGATTAGTTTATGGTACGGTCAAAACCACGGACTCCTTCCCATGGCCGCATCTAATGATGCGGGACAAGTAGACGAACTGTTTAACTTTATGATGACCATTGCTACTGGTCTATTTCTCTTGGTAGAAGGAGTACTGATTTACTGCCTCATTAAATTTCGCCGTCGTAAAGGCGATACTACCGATGGGCCTCCTGTAGAGGGTAACGTCCCTTTAGAAATTGTCTGGACTGCTATTCCAACGGTAATTGTCTTTATCTTAGCTATCTACAGTTTTGAAATTTACAACCGTATGGGAGGATTAGACCCAATGGTAGCAGGAGATCCTGGCCCCAACCTTGCCCATGCCCATCACCACCACTCGGAATTAGTTGCCCTAGACCCCAAACAGCAAAATATAGCTTTGGGATTGGGTGTGTCACCAGGATCGGAACAGGGAGTAGACCCCTTAGAAGTTAAGGTAAATGGCATTCAGTATGCTTGGATATTTACCTATCCCGAAAGTGGAGTAATTTCAGGAGAAATACACGTCCCTGTTAATCGCCCTGTGAAATTAGCCATGACTGGAGGAGACGTGATTCACGCTTTTTGGTTGCCTGAATTTCGGATCAAACAGGATGTAATTCCTGGTAGAGAAACTAATTTAGTTTTTACTCCCAATCAAGTTGGTGAATATCCCGTAATCTGTGCCGAATTATGTGGTGCATATCATGGCGGGATGAAAACTAGACTTTACGTCGAAACTGAAGAAGACTATCAACAATGGATTCAGGACAACACTTTTGCCATGAATGGTGATATTGACGAGTCTTCCGTCGCCCTTAATCCCCCGCCTATCTCCGATCGAGAATTTTTAGCACCCTATGCTAATGATCTTGGAGTGGGTTCAGATACCTTGGCGCAACTAAAATCTCAGTCCTAAATCGCAAAGCTCTTAGCTAGTTAAAACAAGTGTAATTTAAATTCCAAATTACCAAAAACACTGTTGAAACGATGGTTTATCAGCCTCTTAAAACAAGTGGAAAATAGAAAATCAGTTAAATTGCTGGAATTGAATTCAAAAAAACTTGACAGCTAAGAGCTACAAGCTAATTAATCATCAATTAGATTCCCAGATTATATGAGTACAACAATCGAAAGAGATGTCTCGACTACAACAGAAGGACATAAAGAACATCCTCAAAGGAAGTGGCAAGATTACTTTAGCTTTAGTACCGACCATAAAGTAATCGGTATTCAATATCTAACTACTGCTTTCCTGTTCTACTTTATCGGTGGCGCATTAGCCGAAGTGATGCGTACTGAACTTGCTACCCCCGATCCTGATTTTATTCAACCCGAATTTTATAATCAGACGATGACCATGCATGGAACAATTATGTTGTTTCTTTGGATTATTCCTGCGGGGGCGGCATTTGCTAACTTTCTTATTCCCCTGATGATTGGGACAGAAGACATGGCGTTTCCTCGCCTTAATGCGGTTGCCTTTTGGATGATACCTCCTGGAGGTATTCTTCTACTGAGTAGCTTCTTTAATGGTGCGCCTCAAGCTGGTTGGACTTCTTATCCTCCGTTAAGTTTGGTTAGTGGTAAATCGGGAGAAGAGATTTGGATTCTCAGCATTTTGATCTTGGGGACATCTTCTATTTTTGGCGCAATGAATTTTGCTACTACCATACTGCTGATGCGGATGCCCGATATGGACATTCATAGTATGCCCCTATTTTGTTGGTCAATGCTGGCAACTTCAGGTTTGGTTCTACTTGGTACTCCTGTATTAGCAGCGGCATTGATCTTACTTTCTCTCGATCTAATTGCAGGGACGGCATTTTTCAATCCTGCTGGAGGTGGAGATCCAGTACTTTACCAGCATATGTTCTGGTTCTATTCCCATCCCGCCGTATATATTATGGTTTTGCCCTTTTTTGGCATAATTTCCGAAGTTTTACCAGTTCATGCCCGTAAACCAATTTTTGGTTATAGAGCGATCGCTTATTCCAGTTTGGCAATTAGCTTTCTTGGTTTAATTGTCTGGGCGCACCATATGTTCTCTAGTGGTACTCCTGGCTGGTTACGGATGTTCTTTATGGCAACCACCATGGTTATTGCTGTACCAACAGGAATTAAAGTATTTAGCTGGTGTGCGACTCTTTGGGGCGGAAAACTTAGTCTTAATAGTGCCTTGCTTTTTGGCGTTGGTTTTCTCTCTTCTTTCCTCATTGGCGGTTTGAGTGGTGTCATGTTGGCTTCTGTGCCTTTTGACATTCACGTCCACGATACCTACTTTATTGTGGGTCATTTCCACTACGTCCTCTTTGGCGGTTCGGTATTCGGCTTATTTGCGGGAGTATATCATTGGTTTCCTAAGATGACTGGACGGATGCTGAATGAAACCTGGGGTCAAATTCACTTTGTGATGACCTTTATCGGCTTCAATATTACTTTTCTGCCGATGCACCAGTTGGGTTTACAAGGAATGAACCGTCGGATTGCTCTTTATGATCCTCAGTTTGAAACCTTAAACATGGTTTGTACTATTGGATCGTATATCCTGGCATTATCTACCTTGCCCTTTATCATCAATGTTGTCTGGAGTTGGCTAAAAGGCAAAAAAGCGCCCCGTAATCCTTGGCATGCTTTAACCTTGGAATGGCAGACTGCTTCTCCCCCAATTATCGAAAACTTTGAAGAAGAACCTGTTATGTGGGCAGGGCCTTATGATTATGGTATTGATACAGAAAGTATCGATGGGGATGAAGATGTAGAGGATATGTTAGCAGCAGTAACCGCAGAAGGTAAATAGCTTGATATTGCTAAATTAGTAATTACAAGCCATTAGTTAATCAGTTTAGAAGAGTAGAGGTAGTAGAAGAGGTAAGGATAGTACTTAATCTCTTTGCTATCTCTGCTACTGAACACCTTAACCTAAACTAATTAACTTGATTAATATCAGTCTACTTAATCAATTACAAATAAATTATTTATGCAAAGTTCAACCGTAGATAGCAAATCACAAATAGCGATCGCCTCGGAACAAGAAGCAGCAGAACATCATGAACATCCAGATCTACGGATGATTGGGGTATATGTCTTTCTGCTTGCCGATAGCATGACTTTTCTCGGCTTTTTTTCCGCGTTGCTCATTTATCGCGCAATCATACCCGTTTGGCCGCCTGAAGGTACACCAGAATTAGAATTGTTAATTCCGATCCTCAACACATCAATCCTGGTAGCCAGTAGCTTTGTGATGCACCGAGGACAAACTGCTCTCAAAAATAACGATATCAAGGGGTTACAAACTTGGTTCGCCATCACTGCAGTAATGGGAGCTCTCTTCCTCAGTGGACAAGCCTATGAGTATTTCCACGCCGAGTTTGGTTTAACTACTAACCTTTTTGCCAGTTGCTTTTATGTTTTGACAGGATTTCACGGTTTGCACGTCATGACGGGAGTATTATTGATCCTTTCCGTTTTATGGCGATCGCGTGAAGAAGGTCATTATACTAGTGGCAGCCACTTTGGAGTCGAAGCAGCAGAGATTTACTGGCACTTTGTTGATGTAATTTGGTTAGTGTTATTCGTCTTGGTATATGTGATTAATTAACACTAATAACTATATTTTTATTTGATGGAGATGTTTAGCTAGAACGTCTCTATTTTTTTATTCTCATCTTGATGTTTTGGTACAACAACACGTTAGTTTGTGCTTTGGGCGAGATGTTCGATGATCCACTCGTCAATAACTCGATCTACTTATTAAGACCAGCAATAAGATGAAAATTCATTTTTACTTCTTTCTTTTCTTCTAGATTACCCCAAACAGTTGACAATTGAGAACTTGCCGCTTCATAAAACTCTTTGCCTTGCTGTTGCATACATTGTCTGGTAGCCGACCAAGTATGGATGTAGGTTAATAATTCTGATAAGTTCCAGTAAACTGTTAAATCTATTGATGGTACTTGGATGAGTTCAAAAGGAAAATCAACGTCACTATAGCCTTTACATAATGAAACGATACGAGATGACCAATATGGCTCAATAATTTGATGAATACTCTCTTCAATTACTGCATCAATTTTAGGAGAAATAAAGAAAAAATTATAGCACCAAGCAGCGAAAAGACCATTTTGGCGCAGTACTCGTTTAACCTCAGACCAAAACTGCTGATGGTCAAACCAGTGGAGGGCTTGAGCAACAATTACCGCATCAAAATAAGCGTCGGGAAAATTAGTTTTTTCGGCTGGCTGAATTGAGTAATGAATATTATCAGCTTGAATTGCGTATTGTATCTGGCGATCGCTAATATCAGTAGCATAAACTTCAGCAAAATACTTTGACAAACCAATAGATGCTTGTCCGCTTCCTGCACCACAATCCCAAACTCGTTTGGGGGAATCAACCTGGGAAGCTAGAAAATGATATAGCTTTTCAGGATATTTTGGGCGTGCAGCAGCATATAAATCGGATTTTTCAGAAAACAGATCAATTACAGACATAAGGTATTGGGGTTTATATATTTTGGTTAACAACTATTCGACCATAATCTAGTTTAATCAGGCGATAAGCCTAACGGCATAGCTCCGCAACGCTTTTTTCAAAATAGCGATCGTCATGACTTACGGCAATTACTGTTTTTCCACGGCTTTTTAATTCTGGTAGCAGTTTTTTATAGAATATCTCTTTAAACACAGGATCTTGATCCGATGCCCATTCATCAAAGACTATACTTTCGCAGATTTTGCCCTCGCCTCCTGAGTATAAATACGCTCGAAATGGGAAAATGCCCTAGCCTGGTGAGTTGTCAGAGGCTCTAATGGTAGAGTGAACCTGGCTCTCTCAAGCAGCGAGGTCTGGGTATGCAGCAGTTTATTCCTCTAGAGTTGCTCGGCTATTTTCTAGTTTTTCGAGGCCACTTCTCCAAACCAAATTTTGTTTATTTCCAAGGCTATTTGTGGGGATTATTACTAGCTAGAGGTCGCAAGACCATGAACAATATTGCTCACTGTTGCTTCTGGGTGGAACGGTCTCTGTCCAGTTGGGAACGCTTTCTTTCGGAAAATCTCTGGGATGTCAAGGCAGTGGGGAAAACCTTAGTTACTCTCTTACTCCAAAAGCTAGAAAGTCAGCTCCAGGTTCACGGTGGATATCTGGCGGGACTGGACACTTTATTAGTTGCTAAAAATGGCCAGAAAATGTCGGGAGTTCAACTGTGGAAAGACCATAGTGGGAATGCGAATAGAGGAGAAAAACTGAAGGGTCATCATTGGGGACTTCTGGGATTAATCGGTTGGGAGAAACACAGCCAACGTTATTGGTGCTGGCCGCTCAAGATGAGGCTAATTTCGGGAAAATTAAATCCCTTTCAATTCATCGTTGACTCTGAGGGGGTAGCTCGTGCCCGCTAATTTTTGGGATGGAGTCATTCCCTTAGTTCTCGACTTAAAACAGCAACTTGGTTCTAGTTTATTGCGAGTGGTGGCCGATGCCTACTTCTGTAAAGTACCTTTTCTTGCTCCCTTGGTAGCTCAGGGAATTCAGGTGATTACTCGCATGCGCAAAGATGCCGTAGCCTGGGATGAACGAATTGAATCGGCCACTCCGAAAAAAACGGTGAAAATGAAGGGAGAATGGAAACTTGCTCGCCTCCTTGAACATTTTACCCCTCAAAAACTCTCGGTCAACATTTATGGCAAATTGGTTCAAGTTGAAGCAGTAGAACGATTCGTTTTTATTCGCGGATTTCAGCCCAAAGTCAAAGTTGTTGTCGCCAAAGGAAAAAAAGAACCGATTATTTTTCTCTCCACTGACTTGACGTTAACGGCCGCCCAAATTATTGAAATCTATGGGGCTCGGTTCTCGATTGAATTAGCCTAAGAAGACTTGAAACAGCATTTTGGTCTGGCTGACTATCAGTGCTCTGTCGGAATAGCGATCGACCGCTTTGTTCATCTGGCTTGCCTTGCTTATTGTCTCTTTGGTTTATTCCAAAGGCAACAACTCCAGTCCGACTGGATGCCCAAAGTTTCTCCTCTTCATTCCGAGTTGAGTTTTTCTCGTCTCCGTCGAGGACTGCAACATTTTGCCATTAGTCGTGTGCTTTTTCCTAAGTCCGCTTCAGAAGCAGACTTCCCGCCACAGTCTCCTGAGCTAGAACGGATTCTCCGTCTAGCCGCCTAACCCCGCCAGTTTCACGTTTTGATGACGAGGCCCAGAATCTGGATTTCTGGCTGAATTTCTGCGAAAGTATAGTTTTAACATATTCGAACACGTAGCCTGCCCACTCATCAACAATCTCGAATTTAGAGTTGTTGCCTAAATTTTGTTTCTCCTCTTTTTTATCAAGCCACCATGTTTCACCTTGTTTATAAGCTGCAACTGCTGCTGCCCAGATGCCGTCACGTTCTTGAGCAAGTAAAGCGGTATCAATCTCGGACACTTTAACTGGAATAACCCAGTAGCGACGACTACCTGTAGGATCTGCCAGAAAACTAGAATCGTTAACCGAGCCAACGATAATCGAATGTCGGGGAAAGTCTTTAGTCGCTTTGCCGTAAGGAACTCGGTAAGCATCAGTGCTACGGCTCAAAAAGGCTTTTAAGTCTCCAGCCTGTCTTTTGGAGAAAATTTTATCGATCTCCCCCCATTCTTGAAACCAAGATTTATAGAGAATCAATAAATCGTCTTTGTCTTTCCCAGTTCCCATGCTATCGCCAAACCAGGAGCCTGCTAAAATCTGGAAAAAAGTTGATTTACGAATTCCCTGTTCTCCTTGAAGAACTAATGTATTGTCGTGTTTGCAGCCAGGTTTATAAGCTCTGGCAACAGCAGCAATCAAAGTTTTCTTGAGGAAAACGTCATAGATCGGATCTTTGGTTCCGAAATATTTCCAGGTGTAAATTATCCGTTGATGAGAGGGGAGAATTGGTTCGCGGAAACCTTGATTCTGTTGGCGAAAGCAATCAATTAGTAATCAAATAAAATACAAAGAGAAGAAAATATAGAAGATGCTCATTCCCCACACCATGAAATACATGGGAGGGTGTTAAACTAATTCCATGTATTTCATGGAAAGCTCTCAAAGTGAAACGAAAACGAGATATCCAAGGAAAATTTATGCTTAAAGATGATGATTATCGTCAAGTCCGCTCTCTGAGACTAACTGATGCTACCTGGACTTCATGGGGAATTGCTGCTGAATGCCTTGGTTTATCAAGGGCTGACTTACTAGAAAATTTGGTCAAGCAAAATCAGGGCACTTTTCCCTCTGTATATTCCGAAAAACCAGTACCAAAGACTAAGATAACGTTTAATAAAGACGAATTAAATCAAAAAGTCGCTCAGGTTCTAACAGAGTTGCGATTAGGAAAACAAGCTTCTAATTATAAGCTAGTAGAGAAAAGCTTAAACAGATTAATTGAACTCATCTCCCTCTCCAAGTAATACATGGACAAATCCTTACTTCACCCATGTATTACTTGGAAAGTTTTCCTAACTTCTTGGTTTTGTATGATATTAGATTACTTGCAGCTCACTTGAGACAACAGTATCGATGGATACGTCTCTTGATAGCCTTTTAAGGGGCTAAAGCGGCAAAACGAGAGGGAGGAGTACCAAAAGTGTAAGCATCCGTCCACCATTCCCAAACTCTAACTAAATTAATAGCGCAGACAGTAATAATATGCTGCAATCGAGTTTTGGGAAAACCTTGGTAGCGACAACGGCGTAAACCGAAGGCTCTCGTTCCTTGAGAAATCGTGCCTTCAATCCCAGCTCTGGCAGCATATTGCTCCTTAAACTCAGAAGTCTGTTGTCGCGCTCTGGCAGCAAAGAGAGTCTCATGCAATTGTTTGGGTCGTAAAGTTATAGTTCTGACTCCGCTTTTATCTCTGGTACAATCGGGACGAAATGGGCAACTGTGACAATCAGCTTTTTTAAATCTTACGGCAATAACTGGTTGTTGATACAGATTAAGTCTTTCTTTCCAGGTACTGGAGAATTTCCCTTGAGGACATCGCACTTTTTCTTGCTCCCAATCTATTTCAAAATTAGCCAAACCAAATCCTTTTCCCGCTCTTGATTGCCATTGGGAATCTCCAGGAGCAGGACCGATTAAATCCACTTCATAATGATTTTTTGAATCAACCAGTAACTGGGCATCAATATAACCAGCATCTACTAAATGCTTGTCGGGAAGTAATTCTTGGTCAGCTAGAGTTTGATGAACATTTTCAGTCACTTCATGATCTTTAGTCGTTGCTGATTCGGTCTCGACATAAGTTATTAAGTGGGGTGCATCTTCATCACAAGTTTCTGAAAGATGAACTTTGTATCCCGTCCAAGTTTGAGTCCGTTTATTTCCTCCTCGGGCATCTGGGTCGTAGGGAGAATTGATTAAAATAGCTGGTGGTGGACAATTGGCTGCTTTTCTGAGTTGAATTGAACCAGACTCGTCGAAATAAAATTGTTGAATCCATACTTGTCGCAGAATTTCTACGGCTTTAATTTGACGTAACCAGCTCGGGGTCAATTCTGACCAAATTGCATCTAATAAATAAATTCCGTCAGCTCCTATTTTGACAGCTAAGACATTACGTGACTCTTTACTTGATGGCAAACGGTTCTCTTGAATTCTTTGACCATAGAACTCATACCAATCTGTTGAGGGAATAATTGTTTTGAGCCAATCAGGAGCTACGGCAGCTATTGAATTTAAAGCATAACGGAGAGTTTCTCCAATATTTTCTAGGCGGCCCAAGAGCCGAATGGCAGCGAGAATATGAGTTGAATCAGTTCTTTGTTGTTTGGGTGCTTTGAGTAATCCTTTTTCGCTCAAGCAGGATAACATTTTCTCCAATAACTCTTGTTCTGCTCCACCTTTAATTAAACGAGAGCGAAATTCACTCAACACAGAGAAGTCAAATCCTCGATCGGTTAACTCTAACGATAATGCATATTTCCAGTCAATGCGACTGCGAACTGCATCGGCTGCCTGTCTATCCGTCAATCCTTCAACAAACTGCATAATGGTAATTAAGCCCAAACGAGCTGGAGCTAAAGCAGGCTGACCTTGTAAGGGAAATAAAGGAGCAAAAGCTCCGTCTGTATAAATTGTTCCCAGCTCGTCGCGCATCCGCATGTAAATATTTCCCTTGGGGAAAGCGGCAAGAGCTACACGGACAGTATCGGGAGGAATTTGGCTTGGGGGTTGGGGATGAAGTGACATAAGGCAACAGTTCTCCGTCGGTAGAAGTGATGGGATCATAGGGGTGGCGATTGGCGTGAGCCTGTGCGCGGAGTGCAATCGCCTTCGGGAGAATCGGCAGATTTCTTCTGAGAAAGTTGACCCAGTAGTTGATTCCGTCCTAGAGGACGAACCCTGCCCAACAAAAGTGATTCGCTCTTGCCTTGTAATATAAGGATGTCGAAGCGAGAGCTTCTGTTTGACCCATCTTTAGTTTACTTGGCTGTCAGAATTCGCTCTTACTATTTGTCAGGTATTTGTAAACAAAATGATTGCTTTCGCCAACAAAGTCATATCTTCCGCGAACCAAAATACTCCCCTCTCATCAACGAAAAATTTACACCTGGAAAAAATTTTCTAGCTAGTGGCAGTTACGATCAGACAATTAGGTTGTGGAATCTTGACAGCTACCAATGTTTCAAAACTTTCCAAGGTTACAGCAGTCAGGTACTCTCAGTTACTTTTAGTCCAGATGGTCAAATGCTAGCTAGTGGTGGTCACGATCAAAGGGTAAGACTTTGGAATGTTAATAGTGGTCAGACCGTAAAAGCTTTTCATGAACATGATAACTGGCTTTGGTCGGTTGCTTTCAATCCTAAAGGCAATCTTTTAGCAAGTGGTAGTGGAGACAAAACTATAAAATTATGGGATATCTCTACCAACAAAGTAATAAAAACTTTTCAAGGGCATCAGGCTGTAGTTCAGTCAATTTCCTTTAGCTCTGACAATCAAACTCTCGCAAGTGCTAGTCAAGATAAAACCATAAGGTTGTGGAATATAAATACTGGTCAGACAGTAAAAATTTTGCAGGGACATCAAGCTGAAATTTGGTCAATTGCTTTTAGTCCAGATGGTCGGATGCTGATAAGTGGTTCCTTAGATGGAACAGCTAAGTTGTGGAATGTCAGCACTGGTAAGTGTCTTAGAACAATAGCAGAACATACGAGTTGGGTTTGGTCTGTTGCTTTTAGTCCAGACAACAAAACCGTAGCCACTACTAGCCCCGATCAAACCATAAGACTTTGGAATATTAGTACTGGTGAATGTCAAAGTATCTTAAAAGGAGATGCAGGATGTTCATTATTAGTTGCATTTAGTCCAGATAGTCAAGTAATGGCTAGTTGCAATCAAGACCATAATATTAAATTATGGAAGACTGGCAACGAAAGATGTTCAAAAAACTTACGTGGTCATACGGCTTTGATTAACTCAATTGCATTTAGTCCAGATAGTCAGGCATTAGTTAGTAGTAGCGAAGACGAGACAATAAAACTTTGGAGCGTCGGAAATGGTAAGTGTATAAAAACCTTAAGACTAAAAAAACCCTATGAAAAAATGAACCTTACGGGGGTTACTGGTTTGACTGATGTAACCTTGAATAAACTCAAAGTACTAGGCGAAGCAAGTAGTTTGCGAATATAAATATAGATATAAAAGTCGCAGACTAGTTAATAAGATAAACAGCATTTTAGAAAAAACCAAAAAAAGCAGATTTTATACTATCTGCTTTGATTGTGGTTAGTTTAATATTGCTTGAAAATTACATGGCATTACTAATGTCGCTAGATAATTCTTTCTCAAATTCCTCTTTCAAAATATCATCTAAACCAATCTCAGTCTCAAATTCATTTAAAAGTTCGAGGCTATTTTCAACGTGCTTGATTTCAGTAATAGTTACGTTTTTCATTTTAATTCTCCTTAATTTTTTTGTTTGGAACAGTAATTTACGAATGCTGGAAATTGTTCTCGATGTTCGATTTGATGCGAGTGAGGTAAGATCTATTTTTACCCACAGACACATCTATAATTTTCAAGGGTTCTAAGATCTGCCGAAGTTCTTTATCTGAGATATAGCCCTCAGTAGGCGGACTAAAGCACATCAACGCTGTCTCATAACAAGCTCGCGCTATACGACACCGTTCGGCAGAAGTAAGCTGGCTAATCATCGAGACATTTTCGTCTACGTGATTGGCATCAGCACCAACGCTACTATGAACGCGAAGACATCTGGTGGCATTAGTTTTTGGTGGAAATAGATTCTCTACCTTTTGTATGTACTCTTCGCTAATGCCCAAAGATAGACGTTCTATTGTATAAGCATACCCTGCACTATCAATCGGATCTTCAGCTTGTGCGCTGCGAGTAAAGTAGTCCATCAAAGCCATAGCAGCAGGGGGAAAGAGTTTTTTTACAACAGCCTTGGCATCATATCCTAATGATTGAATATCTTTTAAAGCCAGTAGATCGTGTCCTTTTTCTTCTTCTGCTTTTTCTAAAGCCCACTCGGTTAAAAGCTCTTTGTTATTGGCAGCAAAGCCTTTAGCTGCTTCTTCCATTATTTGAGAAGCAGAGCAAGTTAGATGATATTGACTAGCTAATCGCCAAACCCATCGTGTTGCAGTCAATGCAGGTGGTCTGACATCTGTATTAACTGCATACTTGGCAGCAGCGATCGCGCCATCTAATAACTTTCGAGTGGTAGCAATATTGCCAGCACCTTCTATGGGTTGAGAAAAGCGATCGCTTTTTATGGAACTAGGATGACAAAGCCAGGCGCGCTTTTTAGTCGCTACTACTACTTTGTCTGGGGCGATTCGCGCCCATTCAATGTCAATTAAATTAGAGTGTGAAATTTTTTGATGTTGCATCTATTTGTATATAGTAAAAAATGAACAAGTGAAAACAGAAGCGCGATCGCGCTAGAAATTTTGAGTTGGAAGTCAATGCAACTATTGATGTAGCTAGTTCTAAAAAATCGCCGAATGTAAATGGCAAACGATAATAAACTAGCTAACTACTGATTTAAGACTTGATTCTCCAACTTCAGTGGTTCTAAAATCTGCTGGAGTTCTTTATCTGACATCCAGTCCTCTGTTGCTGGATTGAAGCACAGTAATGCAGTTTTGTAACAGGCAACAGCTACACGAATACGTTCTTTAGCAGCAAGCCCTGCCACTACTTCTACTGTCTCTTCCAGATGTTTTGTATTTGCACCAACACTACTATATGCGCGTAGGTAGCGAGTAGCATTAACATCTGGAGGCAGTAGTATTTCTACTTCATCGATATACTCTTCTTTAACAGTCATTGCCAGACTTTCTACCTTATAGGAATAACCCACACAGTCAATTGGATTCCAATCACGCACACAGCAAATTAAATAATCTATCAAAGCCTCGGCAGCAAGGGGAACTAAAGCTTCTACTACAGCTTGAGCATCAGATCCCATCGATTGAATATCGAGCAAAGCTAGGCGATCGTAACCTTTTTCTTGATTAGCTTTGTGTGCTGCCCACTCTGCCAAACTCCAGCGACCGATCGTAGAAAAACCTATGCAAGCTTCCTCCATTAGTTTTGAGATTGGATTAGATAGATGATAAGCTTCAGCCAGTTGCCAGATCCAGCTTATGGGAGTCAACACAGTTGGTCTGACACTTGACTTTGCTGCACATTTAGCAGCTGCGATCGCGCCATCTAAAAGATTTTTGGTTGTAGTTATGCTGCCTGTGCTTTTCATTGGTTGGGCAAAGCGAGTCTTACCAAAATTAGGTCGAGATAACCAAGTGCGGTCTTTTGTCGCTATTACTACTTTGTCTGGTGCAACCTCTGCCCATTGGACATCAGTTAAATCGGCTAATTCTTTGGGATACATTGCTCTGGTTGACGAGAAAGAAGTTTTAGATTCTTCTAGTTTTTCTTCCATGCTCTTCTAAATCACACAAACATCCAAGTTTTTAAGTAAAAATCAACTTTTTACAGTTTAAAAAGTAGGTGAATGCTTTTATTATTCTGTAAAAACAATCGTTATTACGCCTATTTTTTAATAGTGTTTTTCATTGTTTTTGCAACAATAAAATGTTTGTTTTATACAATTTATTTTCTAACGTTTTCACTATTTTAAATTGTATTTAAGATAGTGAGTAGTTCAAGATATACCTTGAAACATTGTCTTTTTTCACCTTTCAATTTACAGTTTTTTGATTAATACACTTTTAAATATAAAGAAAAAATTAATTTTAA
>JASJDX010000367.1 GCA_030064975.1 Pleurocapsa sp. MO_192.B19 | reverse complement strand
AGAGGTTCAAACCGCACCAATAGCATCTCTCAAGTACGCCTTTGTGTATAGTTCTTACTTTCATCCTGAAATAGACTATGATTACTCAATTCAAACAGCATTTAATCCCGAAGCCTGTGGCGATCGCACTTAGAATTATTTCTAATACTTGCCTTTGGTTTTTCTGCACTTGACCACCCCTGTTATTTATTTCCCAACCTGCTGATTAAACTCGCTAGGTATCATAGCGCGATCGCCACAGGCTTCGGGATTAAATGCTGTTTGAATTGAGTAATCATAGTCTATTTCAGGATGAAAGTAAGAACTATACACAAAGGCGTACTTGAGAGATGCTATTGGTGCGGTTTGAACCTCTTCTCCCATGTGTTTACTAATCAAACAGACTTGCTCGTTAGGTTTGATTTCCGCGATAAATTCTGATTTAACCCCAAAATTAATATATCGATCTAGAGTTAAAAATAGTGGTCTGCCATAGAAACTACCAATTCTAACGACAACGATAGTCAGAAAAACTAAATATACTAGTCCCATGTACTTGGGCTGTAGCCATCGCCCTAAAAGTTCTTTGTTTTTAGGTAGAGAAACTAAATAGAGGTTGAGAGATACTAGACACATCATCCAGTACATAAAGTATCTTAGTTCATGGGATTGGGGAAAATTTAGAGGGACAATCGACATAGCGATCGCCGTAAAAAAAGCTATCTTCGCTGCGCGAGAATCTTTGGTATGTTTAGTCGTTATAGGAGGATTGGCTGCGGTTTTTTTGTTAACTAGTAAATACTTGTTTTGAATTGCTTCTCTAAACAGAAGTCCTAATAACAGCAAAACGTTAAACACTACGTATAGACCGAAAAAACCACCTCGACGACTGCGATCGATATCACTACTCCACTGATCGGGAGTCCATCTTAAGGGTGCGTGAATCTCCAATACCGAGTTAATCCAGTTTTGTTGGCGGTTGCCTGTTTCGTATGCTTCTGGGCTAAGTTTATGATTGAGGACAATTTCCCCGATCTGAACTTTGATTGGATATAGAGGGTTACCATGAACAATAGTATTTTTAACTGGGCTGGCAAAAATAATTAATGTAGCTAATAAAGTGAGGGGCAAAATTTTAGCTAGATGTTTGACTGCTGTTTTTTGTTGCCAATAAAGCCAACCTAATCTCAGGATAGTAAAGATTAAAATAAAGCCAACCAAAGGCTGTAGCTGAGTTTTGGTATTAGCTGCGATCGCTGCACCCACAAAGGCAATCAACAGTTCTTTAATCTTAGGTAGTTGCTTATTTTTATAAAAGCTGTAGGTCATCATCACCAACATCGATGTACCTACATTACCCAATAAATCTACAAAACTAGTAGTAGCATGGGTTAAGACTAAAGGAATTGAAAATAAAGCGATCGCCGAAAGATATAGAGGAACTTGGAAATAAGCTTTTAAAAAGAAGAAATAGCCAAAAATACTCAAAAAACTAACTAGATTAGTTGATTGAATTCGCCCTGTAATTTTCCAAAAAAAACCCTGGAGAAAATGGGCTAATAGAGGAAACCCATCAAAACGCGGTTCAAACCATTTTTCATCCCCAATAAACATTTCTCTAGGTAAAATGCCCCAAATTCTGGCAGCAAAAGGTAAATGATACCAGCCAGGATCGTAGTTAATGTCAATATCAAAAATTGTCTTAAGGAAGATTGAAGTGGTTAAAATTATGGCAACTAAAGATAAAACTGTTTCTATTCCAAGTCGGCGCTGTTTTGGCTGTTCTTGGTTAGTCACAATGTTAGCAATATTCAACATCAGGAATAATAAAAAATAACTGAAACTTAATTTTGTTTAGGTGTAAATAAAGCAAATCGCTCAATAAAAGAAACTACGGCAAATACTGCCAGAATAATCATTACTGCCACGATATATAAAAATCTCTGCATCAAAGCAAACTTAACCGCACTAGCATCTGGTACGTTAAATAACCCTAATAAACCAATCCAGCTAAATTCCATTAGTCCCAAATTAGCAGGAGTAAAACTCAGCAACATCGCTAACTGCACAATGGGAGAAATAAACGCCACTGCCCAAAGCTTGATTTTAAAACCTCCTGCGATCGCAATCAAAACTCCCCGAATAATCCATACTAAATAACGTACTACCGAAATCCAATAGAGATAAAGGGTAAACTTTTTACCTAAAATCGAATCATTTCCTGTTGCTATTTTTGTCTGAGTAGCTTCACCTTTTCCCACCTTCAATTGTTTGAGCCAAGCTAAAGCTTTAATTAAAAAAGATATTAGACGACGATGCCATTTATTGATTATAAAATGGGTCAAAGTAATGGTAGAAATCCAGATGAAAACTGCCACTGATAGAGAAATATATCCTAAAACATATAAAAAAGAAGCAGGAAATAGTAATAAAGGAATTAATAAGTTAAAAAATTGGTCGTAAACAACTGAAAGAAATCCTTTAGAAAAAGAACTTATTTTGTGTAGTCTTAAGGCTAAATTTTGTACCATTACCATACCCACATACTGGGGCATAAACTGCATGGTCAAAGAACCTAAAGTAGTATAAAATAGATAGAATTTTAACGGTTGTTGGTTATCTGGAGTTAGCTTTTGGGTTACTAGTCCCCATTTATAAGCTGTCAAGAAAGTATGAACAATTAATGCAGCGATCGCCAGCCCCGCATATAGAGGGTTTAAGCTATAAAAACTAGCAACAATTTGCTCTACATCAACCTCAGTAAAGTACAGGATCAACCAGACTAAGAAAAATCCTAGACCCAGAGATAAAATACTAGATATAACGTTCTTCTTAGTTAGCATTTATTATTTAGCGTTAAGCATTTAACAGTTAACATTTAGCATTTAACATTCAAAGTATCGTACTCCCATTTAGTAACCAAGTCTACGCCTATTAATTCTGATATTTGCGCAACTTGAGGCTGATACTTTTGCATTAATTTAGTTTTAATTTCTTCAGGCATAGTTGCTTTGGGGGCTTGATGCCAGAGAAATCTTTCAACAATGTTGTCTCGAACAAACTCATTAAATTCTTGGGAAAGTAAGTTCTTGGAAATATTTTTAACAATGGGATGATTAACTAAATTGTTAATAGCTGAGAACTTAACTTCTTTATTAACATTAACTGCTTTGTATTTAGGAATAAAGCTAGAATCTACACCCAAAAATTCTAATATTTCTCGATAAACGCGTTCATTTTCTGATTGAAACTCTTCAAAAATTACCACCTTAATCTGTTCAGATTTAAAGCGGTCATAATAGCGTTTTACTTGCTGATAATATTGCACCCTTTGAGAATAATACAAGTAGCTGGGGCTAGTAACTCTCGGGCTAGTTGATTTTTCTTGTTTGCGCTCTGTTTCTAAATTTAAAGCAGTCAAAAAATCAGGCTCATTTTCTTCAGTAAATTTAACGTAATGACTATGAAGAGAATAAAGAAACTTAGCAGGTTCACGTAGAATAATAATAATTCTGGCATCAGGATTAAAATTATGTATTTTTTCTGCTGCCACTTGGGAGTATAAATAATTAGTGGAAGATTCTCCCACAATTTTAGCTGAACCAGCCTTAGCAAATAGTTCTAAATAAGCCGATTCATTTCTAAAGTCGAAAAAGCGTTGACTATCATAAAAGCGATCGCTTTCTAGATGAAAATCCGAGCAAAAGAAATGTGGCTCTTTAATACTCGACATAAAGATTTCAGGATGCTCTCCTAAAAATTGATGTAGAGCCGTTGTTCCAGATTTAGGCTGCCCGACAATAAATAAATTAGGCTTCATGAATTTGAAAATTATGTACAGTAAAACTTACTTAAAAACTTACTTAGGCTTGTGTCTGGAGTTTGGCTTTGAGTCGAGCAGATACACGCTCTTGAATCCGAGAATCTTGCCAATATCTCTGCCAACCAAAGGGCCCTAACAAAATAAAGTCAGTAGCTAATTTAAATAAATTAGTTGCTTCTCCATGAACCATCGCCGCCAAAGTAGTATTAACTTCGGTAGAAAAGAAAGCTACTTTCGCTACTCCCGCAGTTGAGTCGGGATGAAGGTATTTGTTCACTACTGAGTGCATTTGTTGCCGAAATTCTGCCACGCTAGAGCTACGACGAATTGTTTGCGAATCAGCGTGTACCCTAAATGCCGCTAAAGGCTGGTGAATATAATAAGTATTACCCACTGAAGCTAACTTGAGCCAAAAATCCCAGTCCGCAGTGTACCACAGCTCGTTATTAAGTCCACCTAAATTTAGAGCAACTTGCCGATTAAAAATGGGTGAGGGAATGGCAATAAAGTTCTGTACCAGTAGTTTTTCTACCATCGCCTTGGCGCTGATTACTGTCTCTTTATTTGCCATAGGACATTGCCATAAACCTAATGGTTTACTTTGCCGATCGATAAATATTGAGTCGTGGAGATACAAACTAGCTTGAGGCTTAGTTGCGATCGCATTTTTCATGATTTCTAAACGACCTTGTAGCCAGAGATCATCTTGATGCAGAAAACAGGCGTATTTTCCTCTAGCGATTGACAGAGCATGATTGGTATTAGCTACCCAATTACCCTGTCTGGCTTTCGTAATCAGTTGAATATTTAGCTTATCTTGGTAACTCTCGACGATTGCCAGAGTATCATCTGTAGAACCGTCATCAATTATGATGCACTCTAGTTGATCATCTTGTTGGACAACTACAGAATCAAGTGCTGCAGCTAAATATTTACTGCCATTGTAGGTAGGAATAATTACCGATAACCAAGGCTGTTTAATCATCGTTTTAATCCTAAAATGCTCAAGAAAAAGCTAGAGAAAATTGATTGAATACCTAAGGCTAAACAAGTAACGCCAGGAATAACAATAGGCATAGTTTCGGTAGGATTAAGTGAACCAAAATCGTGTTGTCCCCAGATACCAAAAGCATAAACCGAAGCCACAGTACCCATTAATAGCATTACACACCCAGCGATTAGACCAGTTTCTAAATTGAGGTATTTAAATAGCCGATTTAAACGTCTATCTTCTGGTAACAGTCCTTCACTAATACCAAATACTTTGGTAAAGAGGGCAAACATCACAATCTGGAAGCCAATAGTCATTGCTGTAGAAGAGTAAAGCAGACTATGAACTTTAGGACTGGGCAAAAGAGATAGAGTTGCTAAAAAACCAGCCAAAATCAAAAAGATTCCAGGATAGAAGAAGAGCCAACGAGGGCTATACATTAATAAAAAGCGGAGATGTCTCCAACCATCACGCCAAGTATTGAGGTGAGGAGGTCGACTGCGACCATCAGGAGATAAAGTTGTGGGAACTTCGGTAATTTGCATCTTATGAAGAGTAGCTTTAACCACCATCTCGCTAGCAAATTCCATCCCTGTAGTCTGTAAATCTAAATCAGAAATTGCATCTTTACGGAAGCCTCTGAGTCCACAGTGAAAATCGTTACAGGGGCTACCAAACAACAGCTTTCCAATCCCAGTTAAGACAGGATTTCCTAAATAGCGATGTAAAAAAGGCATTGCTCCTGATTCAATACCACCCTTAAAGCGATTACCCATTACTAGGTCATAACCGTTACGTAGCTTTCTCACAAAAGGATTAAGGCTACTAAAATCATAGCTATCGTCAGCATCACCCATGATGATATATTTTCCTCTGGCTGCTGCAATACCTCCTTTGAGCGCGCTACCGTAACCTTTAGCAGGGACATTAACTACTCTAGCGTTAAGTCTTCTGGCAATTTCTTGAGAACCGTCGTTACTGCCGTTGTCAGCAATAATTACTTCTCCTGCAATATCGTTTTCAGCAATAAACCATTGTGCTTTCTTGATACAAGTTTCCAGAGTTTCTGCCTCATTTAAACAGGGCATGATAATAGAAACTTCAATCGCACTAGCTTGTTCTACAGAATCTACACGTCTACTTACTGGTATCTCTCTTGTACTTATATTACCCAACATGATTTGTCCTCTTTTGATGATTAGTAAAAAGTCTCAGACCCGATTTTCGATTTTTAATTTGCAGATACTTTTTGCTTCGATTCCCTTGATTTAATAGCTAAACTAAAAAAAATAAAATATGCGATAAGTAGTAACTATTAAAAACAAATCAAGTTAAGTATTTTTTTTTAAATGCTTATTGGACAAGGTTTGTAGAAAAACAATATAGTTTGCTAGCAATTTAATACTGTTTATCTCCAACACAAAAGATAGCAAAAATAATCGGAATTTTTACTTTTGTCTGCGTTTAAACTGTGATTGAAAATACAATTTATTAATATTCTGGTAGCATAATTTTTAGCATAAATAATAAAAAATTAGATAATGATAAAGCCAAGAATAACGTTTAAGCTTCTATTAAGAAAGTAACTAATTAGTGTAAAAGTCTGGTGAATGAATTTAAAAATACTGCACTTATAATCCCAAAATAGAAAATCTTCGGAGATCGGCAAGGTATATCTAAACTATTTGGCAGCTAGCTATAGACTTTCTCGTGTTAATAAGGTATACCTTGATTGTGTTTGGGAAAAAGGCGAGGGAGAAATGTCATCGGCAAGCACAGCCTTCCTCGGTCAAAAATCTTATGTCTCAATCAACGATTAGTAATTAGCAACAATAGACAAATTGACTGGATCTTATTTAAATAAGTATTGCTATAAAATAACGATTAACAACTCATAATTTAGAAACAACATTTTGCTTCTCAGCTTGTACCAGTAATGCAATTTAAGCAAAAAGTAATAGTCACGCTGTTGTTCATAGCGATCGCTGGCTTGACTCTAGTCTCGACAGTAATCCACCTGTTGACCGAATCTTGGTGGTTTGAGACAGTAGGGTATACTCAGGTTTTTTGGACTTCCCTTACTTGGCAAGTAGTTATTTGGCTAGTAACTTGGGGAATTTTTATTGGGTTTCTGGGATTTAATTACTGGTTAGCATTGCGTCTTACCAGCGATCGCAGTTTTCGCTTTTTAGAATCTAGTGAATTTGAGCCTTATACTAAAAAAATTGCTAATTACACCGCTTCATTACTAATTTTCTTGACTTCCCTTACTGTTGCTAATCTTAGTGCTGCATCTTGGGAAATTATTCTTAAGTTTTTCCATGCTACTGAGTTCGATCGTCTCGATCCTATCTATCAAAAAGATCTCGGCTTTTATTTATTCCGTTTACCTCTATTAGATAATCTGGAAAATTGGATTTTAACTCTTTTGATTGCAGGATTGGTCTTAGCAGTATTAGTCTATCTGTTCAAGGGAACTATTCTCTTTGATTGGAAGTGGAAAAGCCTGATGATCGAACCTAAGTGGCAAAAGTTAATCACTAAGCCGATCAAAGTTCATTTGAGCCTGTTACTTGCCGCGATCGCTCTCGATATTGCAGTGGATTTTTGGTTAGAACGCTACGAACTGCTCTATTCTTCTCAGGGAGTAGTTTGGGGCGCAGATTATACCGATACTCATGCTCGGCTATTTGCTTTTTGGGTAATGATTGTCGCTTCAGTACTTTTGGGATTATGGCTCATCATTGCCACTTGGTCTAATAAGCTTCTATTTCCGGTTTATGGTGTTGGAGTATATGTAGTAGTTTTAATTTTGATTAATGGCACTTATCCTGAGTTGCAACAACGTTTTGTGGTTGAACCCAACGAGCTAACCAAGGAAATGCCCTATATTAAACACAATATAGAGTTTACGCGACAAGCCTACGATCTAGACAAAATAGATACAAAAGATTACAAACTGAACTTATCAGGTGAATTTAATCCCAATATTCTGCAAGAGAATCAAGCAACTATTGATAATATTCGTCTTTGGGACTATCGCCCTTTACTAACTACCTATAGGCAGTTACAGGAAATCCGTTTTTACTATAGATTCAATGATGTTGATGTCGATCGCTACACTCTTAATGGTGATTACCGTCAGGTTATGCTTTCTCCGAGGGAATTTGATTATAGTCAAGTGCCATCTTCTGCCCGTACTTGGGTCAATCAACGACTCAAATATACTCACGGCTATGGCTTGGTAATGAATCCTGTCAATGAAGTGACTGCCGATGGTTTACCTGTGCTGTTGATTAAAAATATTCCTCCCCAATCCCAAACAGATTTAGAAATTAAAGAACCAAGTATTTATTACGGTGAGTTGACCAAAGACTATATCTATACGGGAATGAACACCTTTGAATTTGACTATCCCCGTGGAGATGAAAATGCCTTTATCAAATACAATGGTGCAGGTGGTGTACCCATTGGTAATTGGTTACGCAGATTAGCCTATGCTTATGAACAAGGTAGTCTTAAAATTTTAATTTCCAATTACTTTACCCCCGATTCTCGCCTTCACTACTACCGACAAATTACCGAAAGAGTTAGTCATGTTGCTCCTTTTCTGCTGTTCGATAATGATCCCTATATAGTAGTGATTGATGGCAGATTAAAATGGATTATTGATGCCTACACCACAAGCGATCGCTATCCCTATTCTGAAGCTGTCGCTCACGAACAAAAAACTGAATTAATTACCGACAAAGATATTAATTACGTCCGCAATCCTCTAAAAGTTGTGGTTGATGCCAAGGATGGCACAATGCAGTTTTACGTCATAGATGAAAATGAACCAGTCTTAGCTACCTACCGCAAGATCTTTCCTGGTCTATTTCAAAGCAAGGATACAATTCCGCCAGAAATTCAAGCTCATTTTCGCTATCCTCAAGATCTATTTAAAATTCAAGCGAGGATGTACCTGAGTTACCACATGGAAGATCCTCAAGTATTTTATAACCGTGAAGACGACTGGCGGTTTGCTACAGAACTTTATGATGGTCAACAACAACAAGTTGAACCTGATTACTTAATCATGAAGTTACCAGGAGAAACAGAAGAAGAATTTGCCCTCATTCTACCTTTCACTCCTGTCAACCGAGATAACATGATTGCCTGGATGGCGGCTCGTTCTGATGGTAATAATTATGGGAAACTAAGTCTCTACGAATTTCCTAAACAAGAACTAGTTTATGGCCCTTTTCAGATTGAGGCTAGAATCGATCAAAATCCCGAAATTGCTGAACAAATAACCCTGTGGAGTCAAAGAGGATCGCGGGTAATACGGGGGGATATCCTAGTTATTCCTATTGATGGTTCATTACTTTACGTCGCACCATTATATCTCCGTGCTGCTCAAGGGGAATTGCCCGAATTAACCCGCATTATCGTAGCATACGATAAACAAATCGTGATGACACCTACTTTAGAACAATCTTTAGCTGCTGTCTTTGAGCAAATTCCCTCAGAGTTAATGCCAGCTAATACAGATTCCTCATCCCAACAATCTGCTTTAGAAATTTATCGACAAGCACAACAAGCTTTGCAAAGGGGTAATTGGGTAGAATACGGACGTTATCAACAGCAATTAGAAGACATATTGCAAAGATTAAATTAAAGGATTAAATTACTATTACTTTGCCTGTTTTCACCCTACAAATATCAAACTACGGACATAAAACAATGACGTTACGTTCGGGACGACTTAAAAAACCCTCTTGTTCTAGTTGATTAATTAACTTAGTTACGGTGACTCTGGTTGCAC
>JASJDX010000366.1 GCA_030064975.1 Pleurocapsa sp. MO_192.B19 | reverse complement strand
TTCTTAGTTTGAACATCATGGGGACGCTTCCTGCGACTAGGAGCATAAATGACCCATTCTCCTGTAGCAAGATTTAGCCGCATCTGACTCGATGACATGAGCTTCTCCTATTATTCAACCTCAAGTTTTTTCTACTGTACGATCATCATGCTCCATCATCATCATAAAACCCATGACCCGACCAGATCGATCTGCTTTGAAAGCTCGAAATAGATTAATCGTTATGTTTCTGGTACTCTGCATCCTAGATGCTACGCTAGCGATCGTTGCGGGGGATATGTGGGCCATTGGTCGCATTTTACTAACAATTTTACTAACAATTATAGTGATGTACTTTGTTCTACAGGGAAAAAGTTAATCTCTAAAGACTCAACTTCTGAAATCCGATTGGTTTTCCTTGCCTCATTTCTGTAAGTAATCCCCTTGATCGCATTATTAATCGCCGTTTCCGACATCCTGAAAGCATCTGCTAACATCTTTAAAGTCGCTAGCTTGTCATTAAATAATGCTCGAATCCCCTCAACATCAATCTGCGACAATTTCTTATTGCTGCTTTTCTTAACCTTCTCTGCAGCTTTTACCTCTGTTGCCCTTTGTTTGGCATATGATAACTGCATTAAAGCGAACTTGATTTTATTAGAATCTTTGTCGGCGATCGCCTTGGTCACCTTCTTCTCCGCTTTCTCAATTGCCGTCTGAATATCGATCTGGGCATTAAGCTCATTCTCAGTTGTAATATGATATTTCTCATTCCAGTCATTAATAATGGCATCCAATTCAATAAATTGATTTGAGTTCAACTTGGCTGGACAAGTTTGAATTTTACCCAATTATTACCCAAAACTAAGGCTTATCGGTAGTATTTGTTGACCAAACATGGTTTGAGCGCGAAATCGTGGTCGCTAGTGTTCAGATTTAAACTGATTATCAATATTTGATATAAAATCAATATTGCAACGATCGCTCGCTGACTAGAAACTATTGTTGATATTCATCGTTGTTCCAAGTTCCTTCTACCGTCGTACCATCGGCAAAAGTATAAACACCGCTACCGTGTTTTTGACCGCTCTGGAATTCCCCCTGATAGGTATCGCCACTGTTGTAGTCACAAGTAGCTTGACCGCTTAACTGTCCGTCTTGAAACGTTCCTTCACAGCGATTGGCTTCGCCACCTCCCGAAGGGAGATCGCCATTAGCAAAAGTATAAACACCAGTACCATTATACTTACCATTGGCAAACTCTCCTTGATAACGATTGCCAGAAGCTTCAGTAAATACCCCCTGTCCTGAAAATTCTCCCTGACTCATTTGACCTTGGTAGCTGCTGCCATCGGCAAAGGTATATGTTCCCGTCCCCGATGGTTTGCCGCCCGAGAACTCTCCTTCGTAGGTATTACCGTTGGCATATTTTCTTATTCCTTTACCGCTAAACTCCCCTGCGGAAAAAGTACCCTGATAGCTACCACCATCGGCAAAAGTATACGTTCCCTCTCCTGCGGGTTGACCATTGGCAAATTGACCCTGATAGGTATCTCCATTGCTATAGGTGCATTTCCCATCACTGTTTAGTTGACCATTACTAACTACTCCCGAACAACTGTCACCATTGGCATAAGTAAAAGTCCCTTGTCCCGATGGTTCATCGTTAGTAAACTGTCCTTGATAACGTCCCCCATCAGCACCGATATAGACACCCTGACCATTAGGTTGTCCGTTCTTGAATTCTCCCTCGTAGCGATTGGCTTCGCCACCTCCCGAAGGGAGATCGCCATTGGGGTAAGTTCTGACTCCTTTACCCGCGATCTCATCATTAGTAAAAGTTCCTTCATATTTGCTACCGTCGGCAAAAGTATAAGTACCCTGTCCCTGTTTTTTCCCCTCGACAAACTGACCCTCAAAGCGATCGCCGTTACTATAGGTGCAAGTCACCTTACCGTTGAGATTATCAGCAGTAATATCTCCTTCGCATTGACCACCACCACTAACTTCTACTACTTCCGCCAAAGCTGATGGATTAATAGTTAAACTTGCTAAAATAATTGTGATACTGAAGAAAAATTTAGTCGTCATTAATCTTTTGTCCTTCGTACTTTTATCTTTGTTCCTTTTTGTTTGTCACCAACGTCTTACTCAGTTTTAGTGAACAAAAAATAACTTAAAAACTTGTTTTAGATAAATCTCTTTGCCCACCTTATTACTAATTACCGTTATATTTTGGGATTTAGCGCATAATGCAGAAGCGACCAATAAGCAACAAATTCAGCAATTAACCGAATCCAGATTAATATACTTGTTACTCTTGGTTTATCGGCAACATCTTGATTAATTTGAATAAATTCAACTGAAATTAGCGACAACACAAATATTAAGCTGATTAAGCCAATTTTTATAAGATATGATTCTAAATGAGAGTTAGGAATTATATTCAAAGCGATAGCACCAGCCAAAATAACTAATAAAATAACGATTAGGAATTGATTGGTTTACCTTTGAACATTCACGTTTATCTCTAAAAAACGATTGGCAAAGCCAGCCTCCTTCGGAGAATCGCTAGTATTTAACAAGGACGATCTAATAATCAAACTCCATAAACAATCTGCACCTAAAGCGATTGCCAGAATTGTCAATACACCTATTAGTAATATGGTTTCTAAACTCATAGCTGTTCGCTCAATATAACTCCTTCTGCTCCCTTGCTACTCATCCTGATACTGCTCCATCCTTTCTCTGAACTTCCTTAATCTTTCTGCCTCTAATCCCTCTGTTGAAGGATCTGGTAAAGGTTTAGGTGCTAATTGGGTATCTGCTGGAGGTGGTGCAGATTCTTGCTGTTGTTGCAATTGTTCTTGACGGGCTTGTCTTTCTCTTTCCAATTGTTCCTGTCGTGCCTGTCTTTGGGTCTCTAATTGCTGCTGTCGGGCTGCTTCCCGTTCTTGGCGTTCTCTTTCAGCTCGTTCTTGTCTTTCCTGCTCTTCACGGCGGGCGCGATCGTATTCCGAACCCTCAACGATAAAATCGATGTTGATTCGGACTGCTGCGCTCCCCTCGCCAGGAGAACTAAACTGCATTTGTCTGGCTGCTAGTAGTGCTTGTCGATTGACACTAGAATTACTATGAGGCTCGACTAATTCTGCACCTATGACGTTACCATTAGGATTGATAGTTAATTTTACTCCCGCGTTACCTTCAACACCTTCTAGGGCAGCAGGATATTCTGGTTGGCAATTACTAACGCAACTAATTCCCTCTTCACCCCCGTCATTTGATTCTGGACGAGGTGGTGGACTATTAGCTGCCACTACAAAACCCGATGCTCCTGGTTTCCCATTACTACTAGCACTACTACTAGAAGAAGTAGCAGCAGAACTGTTTGGTGCTGCCAAACTGTTACTCAAGGAAGAAGATTGAGCCGTATTTTCTACAGGTGCAGAAACTATGGGTTGTGATGGTGCGGGAGTGGGAGTAGTTAAAACTTTCTTCGGTACAGGTTTAGGTGGCGCGGTTTGGGCTTTAACTGGTTCTGGCGGTTTTACTGGCGGTGGCGGTGCCTGTGCCTTTACTGGTTCTGGTTTGGGTAACGGTTTTGGTTTTGGTTCGACTACGGGTTTAGATTCAATCTTAGGTTTTGGCTTTGGTTTGGGTTTATCGACCAAAATCAACTCCATTGGTTCTTCTGCTTTTTTAGGTGGTTCAAATGACCAACGAGGCAGAGTGTAAGCCAGTATGCTGTGAAGTGCTGCCGAACCTACAAAACCAACAATTAATAGTTTTCTCAGCCTTTGTTGTTCTTGCTGACGTTGTTGAATGTTAAATTGGGAATTAGTCATTAGGTTTCCGTCGTTAGCACGATATTAATGGCAATGTAACTGGTGATAAAGCGCGATTAGGCTTGCCCATAGCCGATCTTAATCGAACTATAAACTCCGAGCGCTTTGTCATCGAAATAATCTATTTTCTTGCGGTACAGACACCAATCCGAATCCATACTCTATCCGCCTCTGTTTCATCAACGCTATTGCGATCGATGCTTTTTATTTAAAGTTATTCCTATCTATTCTACATATCATTTTTTCTCTTACTGCAAATATTTTTAAGTAAACTTTTGGAAACTGAACTTAAAATTCGTCAATTTTGCTCTAGTGCTAAAAATTTAAATATTTTGAAATATCGTTCAAAAGTATATGTAACTATACTTAATTAACAATAGCTACAAAAACAATCTATCTTTAGATAGAGATCGATCTTTACTGTAATTTGTAATAAAAATTTAAAAATTTCTTGGGTTAATTTACCGATTATTTATGGTATCCTGCGAAGTCAAATAATGAAAATAATTTGCAATTAACTGACTGAGTTTTATGTCAATCGATAACCTGTGGACGGCAGATAGAGCCAAGGAATTTAAGTCCAACCATTTAAAACAAATTGCTGCACGTTGCCCGCCAAAAATCAGCCAATGAAATTAGAGCTGATTCGTCTCTGTGCTGCCTGTTATAGCGATCTCCCTTATCATCAACTGGAATGGTAGTTTAAATCTACTGCGGGATGCGATCGCCATAGGTTGAGATTGCTTTCTCAATGTCCTAGCTGCGAGGAGCTATTCGGTGTTCCTGCTGAATGGGTGGAAGGTAAATGTAAGAAGTGTGGGATGAAGTTTAGTTCGATGGTGAAAAAACAAAAGCCATATTAAGAGCGATCGCGTCTCTAGTTGTTAGACTAAAATTGCGATCGCTACGACTTTTCTTACTGGTTTATAGGTACGAATTTCCTCCGTAATTTTTCTTGTTTGTTCTGGTAATTGAAGGCGATCGCACCATTGTCGAAACTGTTTGTCAGTAAGTACAGTGACCTAAAACAATTTTTAGATCATTAGTTTGCTGTATAAATACATTAGTACTAAAAACATATGCTATTTCGGCAAACTCAGACTTTAATTTTCATAAATAATTTTTTACAGAGGGTAAAAGATAAATGAAAAAGCGAATGTTTAAAGCAATGTTTGTAAAAAGGGGTTTTAAGTCTACTGTTGCTTGAGCAGACTTACTTTCGTTAGACACGAATTTAATTCGAGAAGCTATAGCTATCTAACAATGTTGCTTCGTTGGCTTTATTAGGAGTCAATAACAAATATAAGCAAGGAATTACTAATAAAGCAATTAAGGTAGAAGCCACCAAACCAAAACCGATCGCACTGGCTAGAGGAAACCAAGTCGGATCGCTTAATGCTAGAGGAATTACACCGACAATTGTTGTAATACTAGTAGTCAAGATCGGGCGTAATCTATCGGCTGCACCTCTGGCTGCTGCATCGCGCACATTCATCCCTTTTGCTCGATAACTATTCATGGTTTCAATCATGACGATCGCATCATTAACGACAATTCCAGTCAGGGCAATAATCCCAATCACCGCAGGAAAAGAAATGGGAATTTGGAAGAAGAAGAAGCCGAGGAAAGTACCAATGAAGGCAAAGGGAATTGCCAGCATGATAATAAATGGTTGCGTAAAAGAACTAAATTGAATTACCAGTACGGCAAAGATTAGGAAGAGGGAAACTAGTGCCATTTGTCCTGCTGAAGCAAAAGTTTCCCCTTGGGTTTCTAATTCACCCGCAAATTTATAGTCGTATCCCTGACCCCATGATTTTTTCATTTCGAGCAACTTGGGTTCTAGATCGGCAACAATTTCTCCCACAGTGCGACCTTTGTTTTTCGCCAACACTGTAACTGTACGTTGAGCATCTTTATGGGTGATGGATAAAGGTGCTTCTCCCGATTCTATCTCTAATACTTGGCTACCTGGAATATTTTTACCTTCCTGGGTAAAGAAAGGTAAGCTCAACAACTCATCCATCCTAGTAGCACCTCCAATGCCACCGTTACGGGAAGCCCATTGGGTACTGAGGCGAATTTCCAAGTCTTCTTCTCCCCCACCGATGGGAAAGTCGCCAATATCGTTATCGGTCATCAGGTAGCGTCCTTGAGTAGCCAAATCGTCATCGGCTAAACCATAAAAATTTAGTGCTTCGCGACGGGGAATTAATTTAATATCCGATCGCAATGCCCCCAGGTCATCCCGCACATCGATCGCCCCAGTGATTTGTCTTAGGGCTAGTTGCACTTCTCCAGAGATCTGACGCAACTTATCCATGTCTGCACCCAATATTTCTATCTCAATGGGGTCGCCTCCCTCTCCCGAAGATTGACCGTTAACGACGATGGATGCGCCAGGATATTGGCGCATAAAGGTATTAAGTTCTGTACGCAGTTCGTCAAAATATTCAAAGGATAATTTCTCTCTTGATTCTTCAGGGGTCAAGATTGCCGAAAAACCCACCAGATAATTACCACTATCTGGTTTAAGTCCACTTTCTTGAACCAAGCCACTGCGCTGTCCCACAAGTTTAATCACACTTTCGAGATAATCTTTACCCCGTAATAACTCACCTACCTCATCTGCTACTTTTTGGGAACTATTTAAGGTAGTTGTAGGGGGTAATTCAATATTGATACTTAACTTCCGCGTATCCCCTTCAGCAAAAAGAGTCGAAGGAACAGTTCCCACTAGCACAGTAGAAGTGATAAATAAGGCGACTGCACCTAATGCCCAAAGTCTAGCGGTGGTTTTATTACGGATGGTCATACCTAAACTCCAGTTACGGAATTTTCCCGAAGCAGATTCCGTCAGGCGATCGACCCTACTTTTTTGTCCTTTAGCTTTGATATTCCCCAGTAAATAGCGAGATAGGGGGATATCAACAAAGATGGCAATGATAAAACTGAGAATCAGACAGACGATCGCGCTAATAGGAACAAGACGGACGAATTTACCCATTGTGCCGCTAATTGCCATCAAGGGGGCTAATGCCAGAACAGTGGTTAATTGTCCCGAAAAAGCTGGTAAGGCATAGGTTTTAACGGTTTTAAGTGCCGATTGATTGAAGCTCAAGCCTTCCACAAAGATACCGTCGTGCATCCCTTCCATCATCAAGATGAATACATCTACCAGTAACCCTAATGCCAGAATCATCCCCACCTGCACCATTTTGTTGAGGGTGAAACCAAAGAGAAAAAGTACCGCTAATGTACCTAAAAACGTTAAGGGAATAGAAAGTCCTGCAATTACTGCTTCTCGCCAAGTCAGGGCAAAGAGCAAGATCACAAATACCCCTAAAACCCCCTGCCAAGCATTATTAAAAACGTTGAGTAAATCCTTGTTAATCTGATCGGCATCGGTATTAATTACCCGATATTCCATGCCGTAGGGCCAAATACCAGGATTTTGCTTGGCGGTTTCAATGGCAGCCAGGGAGTCTTCAATTACTTTAACCGTATCCGAACCAGGTACTTTAACCAGATCGACGTTGATAAAGGTAGAAAACTCTCCGCCATCAGAACTTAAGAAAGCCCGATTCTTTTCTCGTTCTAAATCCCGTCTAACCTCTGCCACTTCCTGTAAGGTTACGACTCTACCTCCTGTCTCTTCTCCTAAACGAGATACGGGAAGATTGCGTAAATCTTCTAAGCTACGAAATTTCCCATAGTAGCGTAACTGCGTACCAATTTCATCGCTCTCAATTTGATCCCAAGGTAAATCTAGGTTGCCCTTTTGTACTGCATTGGCTACCTGGGTTGCCGAGACTCCCATTGCCTTCATGCGGGCAGGTAATAGCTGGATATGAATTACTTCTTCTCGATTACCACTCAAGTCTACTTTGCGGACATTGGGAACAGTTTCTAAAATATCTTCAATTTCTTCGGCTGCCTTACTCAATACTGCTAGATCGATATCCCCATACAAACCCACCGTCAGTACTGGGGTATCTTGGGTTGCCACCTGTTCTACCTTGGGTTCGTCTGCATCATTAGAGATCTCTGGTTTGGCTTCATCCACTTCCGCCCGAACTAAAGCGATAGACTCAGCGATGGGGGCTTCGGCTTCAAACTCTACCTTGATTAAGGACGAACCATCAAAGGAAGCACTACTTAAATCCTTTAAACCCTTGAGAGACTTTAACTCCTTCTCAATCTTATCTGTGACCTGATTTTCAATGGTTTCAGGGTCAGCCCCACCCCAGTTAGTCTGAATTGTGGCGATCGCAAAATTAATATCGGGATTCCCTTCTTTTACCATCGTCGAAGCTGCCATCAAACCGCCAACAATCAATAGTATAGATAGCAAGATCGCAAAGACTGTCTCCAAAAAAAAGAATCTAGATAAAGGAGATGCTTTACTAGGATCGAGATCGTGGTGTTGTTCTTGGTGCTGTTCGGTTTTTGGAGGGGGTAAAGTTTGACTCATGGATCAGCATCAGCAAAGGAGAAATATACTCACAAGATTTTACCCCACCGATCTGAAGTTAGGTTGATTTGTACTGATTATTTATTGATTTGGGTTTATATTGTGCGATCTAGCAAAGAGAGGTAGTTTGCGAGCCAAAGGCTACACCCATTCGAGTGTTTATCTCGCATAGTTTCGAGACAAGCGCGCAGCGTAATCCCTTTATTTAAACTTTCATAATATAATGAGCGAGTTTGATTGAAAGAGACAGAAACCTATCATCTTCCCCTTCAATAGGAACTAAAATTAATTTCTACCTCATAACCAGCAGTAGCAAGCTTGGCTAAAGTCTTTAACATAGGTGTTTGTTTTCCAGATTCAATTCTGGCTAATTGAGATTGTTTCATGCCAACTTTTTGGGCAAATTCTCTTTGAGTTAAACCGATAGTTTCCCGCAAACGAATAACTGTTCTGGCAAACTCAAATTCGGGTGTCAGGTGATCGTATTCCGCTTTGGCTTCTGGATCGGCTAAGATATCTTTGCGAATTGAATTCCAAGTGATAGTTTCAGCAGCATGGTTTTTTCTTTGGTTTCTTAGATTTAGGTGCGCCATTTACCAGACGGTTTTTGCCTTCGGTAACTAGCTTTTCTCCAGGCTCTACTCCTTCAATAATTTCTTTCTTAGCCAATCCTTCAATACCCTGCTCGATCTTCCTTTGCTCTACCTTGCCATCAGTTTCATTGACCACAAATACATAATTTTGGCGATCGCTATTTGTTCTTTGATAAGATTGTAGATACATTCGTAACTACAAGCTCATGAAACTAAAAATTCGTAAGATTGGCAATTCATTGGGTGCAAGTATACCAAAAGAACTCCTGGAAAAATTAATGGTGCAAGAAGGAGACTCTTTGTATGTGACAGAAACGGCTGAAGGAATTTTGCTCTCTCCATACGATCCAGAATTTGCTGAAGTTATGGAAGCAGCTAAAGATGTTAGTTCTCGCTATAAGAATGCCCTGAAAAAACTAGCAGAATGAGTAAAGTTAGATTTCTGACTGTCAAACAAGTTAAAGCAATTCATCAGCAGCAAATACTAACTTTTGGTGGTTCGTCAGGAATTTTAGATGAAGATAAATTAGAAAGTGCTGTTTTTCGGGCGCAAAATCTCTCTAACTATAACGAAGAAGCTACGATATACGATTTAGCAGCATCAATCGGTTGGGGGATTGCTAACAATCATGCTTTTGTTGATGGTAATAAAAGAACCACTTTTGTAATTATGGCGGTTTTTCTGCAAATTAATGGCATCGTCTTGACT
>JASJDX010000365.1 GCA_030064975.1 Pleurocapsa sp. MO_192.B19 | reverse complement strand
CAATTACTTTGGCTAAAATTTCAAATAAGTGACGACGCACGAGAATCAGTTGCTCTAAATCTTCCATCGAATTGATTTGAGCGATGAGTTGCAAAATTTCGAGATTGTAAAGATCGGCACGGTTTTTCTGTCTCCCTTGCCACCACATTTTTAACTGCCAAATGCCTGAGATGCCAAGTACGACGAGCGAAAGCAACAATCCTAGGGGTTCGGCATATTCAACCAGAAAGCTCGGTCGATCTTGATTGTAGTAAGTCCGGGCTCCTTCATGGAAGGATAGACCTAAATGGCTCGATTCAAATGGCCTCCGAATCATTGCTGCTTGGATATTCTGCTTGACCAATTCGTTGCGTGCCTCAAACAAAATACGAGTAATCTCTTCACGAGTAACCAATACTGCTTCTACTGCAATCACTGGTAAATCTTCGGCGGGAATGGGAACTGCACCGTTGTAAGTTCCTTGAGGAATTTGGCTGGGGAACAGTGCTGGTCGAAATAGCTGTAGTGCTGCACCTTGCTTGATGGCAACTAGCTCGGTTTGACCATGGTGTAGGAGTTGGCTAACCGCAGGATTGCCCAAGGCAATCACGCGAAATAAAGCATCTACCTTTCTTTCCAGGAGAGCTGCATGAGCTTTGGCGGGAGATAAAGCCACCGCTTCCAAATCTGGCTCAGTTAAACCATAATGAGAGCTTAAAGACCAAAAAAGTTGATAAGAACCACTTCTTTTAGGCATTAGAGCAATTCTTTTTCCTTTCAGCTCGCTGAAGCTATCGATATCAGATTCTTTGGTAACAATTAAATGTGATATTTCTGGAAATAAAGAGGCGATCGCCTTGGTCGAGGGGGACACTATGGTATCACTTTGGATCAGTGCTAATTGCACCCGGTCATCCGAGAGCAACTCTAAGTTTTCTCGAGAGCCTTCTGTTTCTATAACTTCAATCTGGATTTGAGGTTGATGTCTGGCGACGACTTTAGCTAAAGCTTGAGCAAAAGCATAATATTCTCCTTGAGGGTCTCCAGTCGCTAGCACCAGGGTATAAATGCGGTTCTGGGAGCGAAACCATTGCCAGCCAAAGGAACTAGCTGTGATAAGACTGAGAAAAATAAGCGGAAAAATAAGTTTATTTTTCATTAACCTGTACTGCTAGAAATCCCAAATGTTCTCAGTGTCCCCTTTCAGCTCGATTATATATATTTTAGAATTATTGTTTTCCTCTTGATTTACAGCCGTTTTCAGTTGAATAGACTCCGTTTTTAATTAGCTTGTTCGTAGCTAATAGCTAATAACTATTAGCTATTAGCTTTTTTGGAATTTGATTAATGTGGTCTGCTCATTTGAAAAGCGCAGTAAAAGTCAATTTATGATGGGCGATTGCGCTCCGCGCACTCCTCAAGCTGATCGCACTCTTAAAAACTAATTAGAAACAGTGTTGATAGCTTCTCTACCCTCGCGTTCGGCTGCTAATGATGTATAAAAATATCATCTGGTTCGTAGACTGTGCCATCGTCATCGATGATGGAATATTTATAGCAATCTGCTGACGCGATCGTAGACAGCCAGGATATATTCGTTGATGCTGACCAGTTTGATGATAGTCATGAGGAAGATTTTTTCCCTGGACTGCCTACTACCCCATTGTCAACTCTATAAAACTTATTAATCGCACCCATAAATCTTTAACTAAAATGAAGATAAGATTCATCAAAAATGGCTAACCTTCTCAAGCTCAAAAGAGGAAAAGTCTATCTCAAGTTTTAAGATTCAGTGTGGAGTGAGAGTGGTAAAAGTCGAGTTCTCGCGTGTTACGCTAGGTGTTAAAAATTATGTTGAGAATTTTCATTTATTTAGGTTTCATGATCTTTTTTATTCTGTTTTGGCGTTGGGTCTTGTCGAATGGCCCAGATTATCCCCCACCACCTGGGCGAATCTAGTCGGGCTAGAAAAAGTAACAGTTAGGAAACAAGGTTATCTATAAGAATCAAGCTTCATCAAGAATAAAGTAGCTTGCTGCCAGTCATCAAAATACTCTGGCATACAGGGTTGGCAATCAATATAAGTCACCGCCCAAAGACGATTGCGCTCCGCGCACTGGCTTGCGCCAATCGCTTTTTTGTTCAATGCGCCCCATGAAGTGACATTTACCATCAAGATTTGGCAGCGACAGATCGTAAAGATGAATTCACTCAGTTTACTTACACATTGGGCTTATTTTCCCTAATTTAACAGTATGAGACACTTCTCTGCTGCAGGACAGTACTTAAGAACATTTGCACTATTAAATTGGGTATTTTTCCGCCAAAGTGTAACCCTGCTCTGAACAGCGCCCGAAAAAGCTAGAGGTTCGCTCTTACGTCGCGATGGCGACAAGCAATCACGGGTCTTTTTTTGATAAGCTCGATTTTTAAGTAGAAGAATTGCTGTCAATGGATGATAGTGTTTCCCCAATGGTATGCTTGATTGCACCCAATCTTAACCACTAGAAATAAAGAGTAAAAAACTGTTGTGGATGCTACTTGTTAAAAAGTTTAATAAAATATTAAGTAATGCTGCCTGTAAAAAACAGCACATTCGATTAAACAACTTTAAAGAGAATTAAATAAATGGTAATTACAGCGAATCAAACCAGGCAACCGCCACAAGCACCTTCGACACCAGTAGTGGCTCAACAAGCTTTAAGTGAGTTAATTCAGTACTATCGAGAATTGGCAGATTATCATCGCTCCGCGGTTGATTACCATCGACAACTACTAGAACAACATTCCCAGGATACTGAAGTAGCTGAAAAACAATTGGCAAGTATTGAAACGATTTTACATCCTTTAACTACAGAATCTGCCAACCAAGACATTAGCAGTAATTATAATGGTAGACAGCTCAATGGAACTGCAAAAATTAGCCCAGCAGAAGACAAATCCATTGAACCAGAGCCGAAAAAACAGGGGAGAGAGGCAACTACTGAGCTTGAGAAGTCTGAAGCTAAAGTATCAAAATCAGTTACTCAAGCCGCTCCTAAGAAAAATAGTAAGAATAGGAGTAGTAGTACTGCTAGAACTGCAAAAACTAGGAAGCCAGCTAAGAGAAAGAATACCAACAAAACTAAAAAATCAACTAAGGCATTTTCATCGAGATTACCTTACTCGGAGAAACTAGCTTCTTGCCAAACAATTGTTGATGCCGTAGCCCTTTGTTTGCAGGAATATTATCCTAAAGTTATCAACGCTGAAGATATAGTCAATTATTATTATCCAGAAGGATTGGAAGGGGAAACTAGAAAAAAAGCTTATGAGGCTTTTAGTAATTCCTTGAGCAAAGGCGCTGGCAAACAGGGTTGGGTTAGGTCAAGTATTGGTAAGTATCGCTGGAAAGAGGAAAGTTAAAGGTTTTAACTCTTCCTAACTTACATTGAGATGATATCGTAGCCCCTTCTTGGCTGAATCCATAAATTCAGTCAAAAAATTTTTTCCTCTGCTAGTGTACATTAAAGAATTATTTGTCACATTTAAAGAATTAATGTCGAAAACAAAAAAACGCCACAAGTCTTTTAATGTAAAGCTTGTGGCGTTTTTTGTGCAAAAATAGACCTAAGCTTCATTTAAAGAATTAGATGTCAATTTTTTTCCAAGGTATTTTTGACTTTAAAGAATTAAGTGTCAATTTTTTATCTTAAAGTTACGCTTTGAAATTTTTTGTAAATCAACGGCAATAAAATGGCTTGTAATCATTATCAGAAATGACTTTTATATTTTTTGTTGCGCTCGTATTGTTGATTGGGTTAAAGAATTAAATGTCAATTTTTTCATCTCACAATTAAACTTTGAAACTTTTCGTAGATTACCAGGAGTAAAATAACCTGTAATTCTTATTTAAAGAGATTTTTATGACTCTGAGGTAAAATAATTGAGTTAGCAAGCAATTTCTCTCTATTTCCCTTCATTCTTTCCTTGTTTTCTGGTCTTGTCTTTAAATTGGTCTAAACTATAGTAAGCGTTCAGTATGCCTGCAATTCAACCTTTAAATGTTTGGTGTGTTTATTTTTCTTATTTTTGAAGATATCTAGTTACTTATTTTGTTTAAGAGTAATCCAAGAAAAAAGTCATCCAATAGCTAGACGCTACTTACCGGGATTTCGACAAACCATTTGTCTAATCCTGGTAAACGTTGAAACTGCTTCTCCAGCTCAGCCATAGCTTTCTGAGTCAACTTAACCCCGGTTTGATACACCTGTGTGACTAACTTAACGACGGGATGGTTACCCTTAAATTCCCAGCTCCGAGCAAAGTTCAGTACAGCATCAATACTACCCTTGTAAACTGCCATGACAATGCTGCTCTAGCCAACAATCATGTCTTTTCAACTGGGTTGTATTTACTGTGATAAGGGGGATAGTAAGCCAACTGAATCGGAATTTGCTCACTGTTGACCCAGTTGACCAATCGATACCTGAATTGGGTGCGGCGCGAATGGTTCTCCGGCCCATTATCGGCATTAATTACCCACTTTTTTATCTGGGGAAAGCGGTCTCTAACGTCGTACCACCATTGTTCTAGCAAGTCGACAAGGCAGTCGGCGGTGACTTTTGAGGTCAGAAAGAACAGATAAAGTTCATTGTACTGAGGGAGAAAAATTCCCCCGGGGGTTAGGGTGGCAGTGGGCTTAAAATCATGGTCTGCTGCCAATGTGGTTACCCGATTTTTTCCCCCCACGGTCATAGTCACCGACTTTAACCGTAGCTTTGGCATCTATGGAAATGCGTAATGTGCTGTCATCGTCATCGGCTTGTTGATTGATTTGATGCACCTGCTCAAAAATCGCATCGGTTTGAGGGATTTTCTTTTGCGGTTTGGCTTTCACCACTCTTCTTAAACGATAGTTCATTGCGCTCTCGTCGTTGCCGAATCACTTCTGCGGTGGGTAGTTCATCATCGCTATAACCTTTTTGCTGTATTAGTTGACGACGTACTTGGGCCGCACAAGTAACGAGTATATAACCGCTCACTCTTTAAGGTTGGGTCGGCTTGGCTGTGGGGGTCAACAAGTGAGCGAATATCTTCGAGCAAATTCGGCAGCTTTGACTCTACTCGCTTACGTCCTCGACGCTCAAAGGCATCCTGAATCGGAATGCCACTGGTCAATTCCTGCATTCCTTGGCGAATTGTTCCACGATTCCATCCCAATTCCCGCTCTGCTTGGCTTTGTCCCCCTACACCTAATCCTTTGACGATTTTGGCCATAAATTGACGACGTTTACTGCCCTTTAATTGCTGGGCGGTTTCTCTAAACAGTGATTTGAGGGAATCGGTTAATTGAATCGTGCCTGCTTCCATATGCCTTGAATAGAGGAATAACATTTTCCCATATCATAGGATAGTTTATTTGTTGGAGTACTCTAAGTGAAGAACTTTTAGAATCACGTCAACTAAGTTACACTGCAAAATGGCGAGAAAGGTTTTTGTAACTTTCTTAGCGAATAACTATACTCCTGAATTAGCCTAAAAAGTTACAAAACTTTATGTCGTGTCCTATTTTACAGTTATGTCGGCTATACCCCATTGGGGTAAGCTGGGAGAAGTTCCCCCCAGACTATAAACATCACTAGCCTAGTTGACTGACAAATCTTTCAATTTTCAGCTAGATTTTCTGATCCAGCTAGAAGTAAATTCTCTTAATCCATGAGTTTTTCTATTGGTAAGCGTCTTGTCAAATAAGTACGTATTACTAATTTTTATCTTTTCGTCGAACTCAAGTTTATTGTAGAATTTTGAGATACAATACGTCACTAAAATATCATATTGTCTTTTTTTATAAATCAATTCATAATATAACTAAGAACTTAATAATTCTCAGAAACAATAGGTCTAAATTATGATTACAGTTCGTTCAGCCTCCGCAAGAGGTAATGCTAATTTTGGTTGGCTCGATCGCAAACATAGTTTTTCCTTTGGTAGCTATAGAGAAGTTAAGATTAGTTGCTTCCTCTAATGGAAGAGACAATTCAGTAACAATTCATCAAGATGCTAGTCTTTACCTTTCTTCCAAAAGAAGACCCTCACTTTGAGTTAGCTTAAAAACAAACGATACACTAGCAAAAGTCATTCGTTACCAATCATGAATTTATCAGTACCCGATAGTCTTCCCTTACAATTACAGGATAGGGCTAGCTATCAAAATCTCGTCGTAGGACAGGTACTGTTTCATCATCGAGACCCTGCCGAGTATATTTTTGCCTTAGAAGTCGGACGTATCCGATTGGTACGCTATACTTGCGATGGAAACCTGGTTATTTTTCAGATAGTTAGGGCAAAAGAAAGTTTTGCCGAGTCAGCCCTATTCACACAACTTTATCATTGCCATGCGATTGTCGAAGTTCCATCCCGTGTTATTTGTTATCCCAAAACTGTTGTTTGGGAAGTGCTGCAAAATACCCCCGATCTGGCTTTAAATCTCTTAAGAAGATTCGATCGCAAAAGCCAATCTTTGAAGAAATTATTAGAGTTACGAAGTATTCGCTCAGCACGCGATCGTCTCCTGCAATACCTTTTATTTTCGGCTTCCCCAGGGGAAACGAGAATTATATTCGATCGCTCTTACAAAGATATTGCCAATGAATTGGGTTTGAGTCCCGAAACTTTGTATCGCACCTTAGCTGAGCTAGAACGAGAAGAAATTATTACTCGTGATGGTAGACAAGTTGAGCTAAGAACCCCTACAACCTAATCAAAATTTAAACCGCGTATGGGCGGCAGGGCGCAGGCGGAGTCGCCCGCCCTTAAGAGTACCACTGACCTGATTTAAATCATATGCTTATCAGGTAGTCTCAGTATATACTCACCCTGTCTAATCTAAATAATTTTCCCGACCCACATAACTAAGAACAAAATAATTTTGATAACCAGGAGGATTAAAGATGATCACTGTTCGTCTTGCCCATGAAAGGGGTAATGCTAACTTTGGTTGGCTCGATAGCCGACATACTTTTTCATTTGGTAGTTATTACGACCCCAATCACATGGGATTTGCTAGTTTGCGGGTAATTAATGAAGATAAAGTTCGACCGGGACAAGGCTTTGGTACTCATAGTCACCAAGACATGGAAATTATCTCCTACGTTTTAGAAGGAGAATTAGCCCATAAAGATAGTATTGGCAACGGTTCAATGATTCGTCCAGGGGATGTACAACGGATGTCGGCTGGTACGGGTATTGCTCACAGTGAGTTTAATGCTTCGGCTACGAGTCCAGTTCACTTTCTACAAATTTGGATTTTACCAGAGCGAGCAGGAATTGAACCTAGTTACGAGCAGAAACACTTTACTTTAGATGAAAAACAAGGCAGACTAAGATTAGTTGCTTCTCCCGATGGCAGAGATAATTCAGTAACCATTCACCAGGATGCTAATCTTTACGTTGCTTCTTTAAATAAAGGCGATCGCGTTAACCATAACACTAACAAAAATAGGTCATTGTGGGTACAAATAGCCAGAGGTTCAGCAGAAATTAATGGTCAATCGCTTCAGGCTGGTGATGGTGCTGCCATTACTCAAGAAACAGAAATAGCAATCGCAGCTACTACTGATAATACCGAAATCTTGTTGTTCGATTTAGCCTCATAACCAATGATATAGCGGTGTGCAGATCAGTTAAGCACAGTAGCAGCAATGACAGAACCAATTATGAACATCCTTCAAGCTGATTCGAGCCAGACCTTCCTTAATGGCTTCATACAACGTCTCTTTCGTCTGAGCACCCACAGACCGTAAGTATTGTTTGAACTTGGACCATAAGTTCTCAATCGGGTTGAAATCCGGGGAATAGGGCGGCAAATAGACCAATCGCGCCCCCACCGCCGCAATCGCCTCGGCCACACCGTCAACCTTGTGGGCGGACAGGTTGTCTATCACCACTACGGCCCCTGGCCAGAGGTTGGGAACCAAAATCTCCTCCACATACCATACGAAGAGGTCTCCATTGGTTCCCCCCTCAAAGCTCAATCCAGCGATAAATCCAGATGCCAAGGTCATCGCCCCGATGATGGAGATGTTTTTGCCTTTGGCGGGTTTGCTGCCATAGGCTCGCTGGCCTCGCTCCTGAGCGAGCATACAGCTCAACCATGGCTAAATTCACCCCTGTTTCATCCAGAAAGACTAAATCAGAGGGCTTAATCTCTCGTATCTCTGACCAGTAGTCTCGACGTTTCTGTTGAATCGGTTTCGTCCGGGTTTTGCTGGCTCTCAAACTCTTTTTCTTGCGGGTGATGTTCAATCGGCTGAGCCCACGACTGACGGTACTGGTACTGACACTCACTTGGCTCACTTGCTCCAAGCGTTGAGATAATTGGGCCAAGGTGGCATCATTATCGTCTTCCACGAGCGTTCGGAGCCTCTCCAGATGGGTATCATTCAACAACGGCGCTTTTCCGCCTGAGTGGGGCTTTGGCTCAACTGAACCCGTTTGGCGATGGCGTTTGAGCAAGCGTCGAACGAAGTCCCGACTGACCTTAAACCGTTGGGCAATCTGGCGAATGGAGCCTTCGGCTTGGGTGTAACAATCGATGATTCTCTGTCGTAAATCTAGGGAATATGGCTTCATTGCAGAGGGTCCAAGAATGTCATCAGGTATCTTTGTAATGGTACATCTGAATGTGCTTAACCCGAGTGAACACCGCTATAGGTAAAATTCGACTAGAATTGACCCCGAAGATTAATCATTGTTGGGAAGTACCTCTTTATGTTACCGCTAGAGGTCTGACTACCTCGCCAATTCCCTATAAGTCGAGCATTTTTCAAATTGATTTTGATTTTCTCGCTCATGAAATGCAAGTCATTAAAGATAACGGAGAAATTCGCTCCATCAAGCTCAGGCCGATGTCTGTAGCCGAATTCTATCAAGAAACAATGACCGCTCTTAATTCCCTGGGAATAGAGATTAATATTTGGACTACTCCAGTGGAAATTCCCGACCGTACTCCCTTTGAACAGGACACTAAACATAATTCTTACGATCCAGAATATGTACAGCGTTTCTGGAAAGTTTTAGTTCAAGTAGATCGAGTTCTGAAACTGTTTCGCTCTCGCTTTATGGGAAAAGTTAGCCCCGTCCATTTCTTTTGGGGAGCTTTCGATCTTGCCGTGACGCGCTTTTCAGGTCGTTCCGCGCCGAAGCATCCTGGAGTACCTAACGTTGCTCGTTCTGTAATGATTGAGGCTTATTCCCATGAAGTAAGTAGTTGCGGATTCTGGCCTGGTGGAGGTTTGGGAGAACCAGCTTTCTATGCCTATGCCTATCCCGAACCAGAAGGATTTAAAGATTATGCCGTTCGACCCGAAGAGGCTTATTACAATACAGACTGGGGAGAATTCAGCAACGCCCACACAACAATAAACTTTTCTCTTGTTTGTTAAATAACCTGATTAAATTTGTCACTTTCTGAAATTTTGATTATGACAACCGAAAATCAACCTCAACCCCAACTCAGTCTCACTGAAGCTATTAAAACTCGTCGTGCTGCTCGTGCTTTTCGCTC
>JASJDX010000019.1 GCA_030064975.1 Pleurocapsa sp. MO_192.B19 | reverse complement strand
TTGCTGGTATTTTAACCATTATTGCTATTCAATTCTTACTTTATGGGTTGTGTCTAAGTCTAATTAATTTAATCGCTTAGTCTAAATAAAGCCCCTAACTTTAACTACTGAACAACTTCACATCAACTTGTGATCGAGATCATCATAATTAATCAATTTATAGACGATATTAGGGAAGAGATAGAGCTATGCAACAGATATTCTCTGTTACATTCATATCCCCCAGTTTGGTACCTGGGGGCTTTTTTTTTGATTGACGGTCATAAATTGTGTCAAAATGTAAAGCGTGTTAGTTGCATCTTCCATAGAACAGATAAGAACACCTACAGCGATCGCTCTTGGCAATTTTGATGGCATTCATCGAGGGCATCAGTCTGTGCTGCAACCAATTATTGATTCTTTTCAATCTCTGCAACAGCCTCATGTTTATCCTTCTGTAGTTAGTTTTACTCCCCATCCCCGCGAGTTTTTCACTGGGGGAAAACTGCAACTTTTAACTCCTGTCGCCGAAAAAGTGGAACAGCTATCTAGTTTAGGCATTGAGCAATTGATTCTCTTACAATTTAATCGGGATTTAGCTTCTCTTAGTCCCCAACAGTTTGTCGAGCAAATCTTAGTTAGACAGCTACAGGCTTCCCAAATCACTGTTGGCTCAGATTTTCGCTTTGGTTATCAAAGAAAAGGAACAGGGAAGGACCTAAAAAATATTGCTTCTGGTTTTGGGATCACAGTACACCTTAACTCTCTACATAAGTGTCAAGATCGTAATAATCAAGCAGTGCGAGTTAGTAGCTCCTTAATTCGTCAGGCTCTGCTAGACGGAGAAATTACTGCTGCTAATACAATGTTAGGTAGACCCTATAGTTTGACAGGAAAGGTAGTTACAGGACAGCAGTTAGGAAGAACTATTGGTTTCCCAACGGCTAATTTAGAACTTCCACCTGACAAGTTTTTACCCCGATACGGTGTGTATTCAGTTGATGTCTTAGTAAGCCAAACTGTGGTCAAAGGGGTGATGAATATTGGCTGTCGTCCTACGGTTGCAGGAGAAGCTCCCACTATTGAGGTGCATCTGTTAAATTGGTCGGGAGATTTATACGGTCAAACTATTAAAGTTAATCTGCTTAAATTTTTGCGCCCAGAACAAAAGTTTTCTTCGGTGGAAGCGTTGAAGCAACAAATTGCTAAAGATTGTCAAGCAGTATTAAACAATTTATAGTTGACGGTGGATAATTGGTAGTTATCGACGGCATGACGGACTATGGAAGAATCAGTAACTAATCCGATCGCAAGCTCCATATTACAACCAGGTACTTTATGGGAAAAGACCACACAGCAAACTAAATTTGCCCGTGAATGTGGCGCACTGAAGTCGATTGAAACTGAATATCAGTTGATTCAACAAGATGATATTTCTTTTGTAGTACGTACTCTTTCTAATTTAGCTCGTAAAGAACAAGCTATTAAAAAGCAGAGCCAACAAGAGAAGAAAACAGGCACAAAAGTTAATCCTTTTTTACCTTATGAACCAGATTTATTTGTGGGGAATATTTCTGCGAGTCATATCTGTTTACTTAATAAGTTTAATGTAGTAGATAATCATCTTTTGATTGTGACTCGTGCTTTTGAGGAACAGACAAACCTACTGAATTTACAAGATTTTGCTGCTTTGTGGTCTTGTATGCAAGAAATAGACGGACTTGCCTTTTTTAATGGAGGTAAAACTGCTGGTGCTTCCCAACGACACAAACATCTTCAGCTCATTCCTTTACCTTTTTTACCAGATATAGTTAATCTTCCCATAGATAAGGCGATCGCCAATACTACTTTTAAGAATTCTCTGGGTACAATTGCCAGTTTTTCCTTCCACCACGCGATCACCGCTTGGGATTTATCTCTTAGCCATTCTCCCACAACAGCGGCTCAAACTATGTTGCAACACTATCATGCTCTATTAAACCAGGTAGGTTTAAAGATTGATGCCCACAGTAAAAAGCAGCCTGGAGCATATAATTTTTTGGCTACCAGAAACTGGATGTTAATTGTACCGCGATCGCAAGAGTCTTTTCAAAATATTTCGATTAATTCTTTGGGTTTTGCTGGTTCGTTGTTTGTTCGCGATCGCACTTCTCTAGAATTATTAAAAAAGTTAACTCCCCTTAAGCTTTTAAAAAATGTTGCTTTTTCTGAATAAATTATACTTAGTAATAAGTAATAAATAATAAGTAATAAGTAACCAAGGCATTCTTTTTGCCTCAGGTAGTAATAACCCATCTAACATAGATCGAAATGCAATATTCAGTAAATTACTGCATTAAGTAAATTACTGTAATTTAGACTATCAAAAAAAACAAGTAAGAAAATTGATAACATCAAAGAAATACCCATAAAAATAACTCATGCTTATTCTAGAGACCATTGACCAGATTTGAAACAATTCTGTTTGATAAGTTGATAGCAGACTTCAGCCACACTCAGTCTCGTATACAATCGATTACTTATGTGGCAAGATTCATAAAAAACTTGGTGGTTATAAAATTTTAAGATGCCCTAACTATGGGTTTAATGCCTCTAGAGATACCCATGGCGCACAAAACATTGTTATTCGTGCTTTGTAGGCAACTGCATATTACTAGTAATGTCAATGCTATATATTTGATAAGCTCATCAGAGCTTTGATACTCCCATCCCACTCGATGATCACCTAGTCAAAACAAAGATTATTCTTGATTTACCGTTTTCTAATTTTGGTAGTCTTATGTCGGGATGGGAGTAAGGTTAAATGTTGCACAAACCTACTTTGCAATAGTCATCTTGTATCAAAATTAATTATGGCAGTCTTACAACCAAATAATTTACTAGATGGACGATACAGAATAGTTAGTTATTTAGCTGAAGGTGGATTTGGCTATACATATTTAGCTGAAGATACTCGTCGACCAAGTTGTCCTAAGTGTGTTGTCAAACAACTCAAGCCAGATATTAGTAATTCTGAAATGTTGGATGATGTTAGACGCTTGTTCCGAACTGAAGCAGAAACCCTAGATAAACTGGGGGAACATCAGCAAATTCCCAGACTGTTAGCTTATTTTGAAAAAGATGGCGAGTTTTACCTGATTCAAGAGTTAATTAAAGGAGATGATCTTCGTAATGAACTTAAATTAGGTGAACCTTGGTCTGAAAAACAAATATGTCAAATGCTGATGGAAGTCTTGGAAATTTTGGACTTTGTCCACAAAAATCAGGTTATCCATCGGGATATAAAACCAGATAATATAATCCGACGATATCAAGATAAAAGATTAGCTTTGGTCGATTTTGGTTCAGTTAAGCAAATTCGAGATTATGAAAGTCAAATTATGGGAACTGTTGTTGTGGGAACCAAGGGTTATATGCCTACTGAACAAGGTAGAGGCAGCCCCCGCTTTAATAGTGATATTTATGCTCTAGGTATGATTGCAATTCGAGCAGCAACTGGGCTAAATATTAATCAATTTCAAGAAGACTCCAACACAGGAGAAATTATTTGGCAACCTTGGGCAAGGGGAATAAATGATGGTCTAGCTTTTATCCTTGCTAAGATGATACGCCGTAACTTTTGTGACCGTTATCAGTCAAGTCAAGAAGTTTTACAAGATCTGGAGAAAAATACACCCTCAGTACCAAAGACACCTTATAGAAACCCTAAAATAAAATCATTAAAGTCAAGAGCAAATCATTTTCCTCTTGCCTGGGATGGACTTAAAACAAAGCTATTCATAATATTACCGAGCGCATTAATAATCACCTTGTTTGGCTCAACTGCCTGGCTTTTGAGCCAAACAAGCCTAGAAAAACAAATGTCTCAAAAACTTTCAGTTTCTCCAGAAGACGATATTAATCCCACTACAACTTTTATTAGTTCTGGTACAACAGCTTTAGTTAAACAGAAAGAAATCGATAAAATTGGTAATAAAAATCAAGAATTCCAAATAGCAAAGCAACAAGGAATTAAAGCGATGGGAACTGGTGATTATCCATTGGCTGTTAATTATTTTGAACAAGCTCTTCAAAAACACCGTAATGCGCCAGAGATAAGGATTTATTTGAATAATGCTCGAAGCCAAGTTCAAAATCACAAAACCTACACCCAACAAACCTACACCATAGCAGTAGTAGTACCGCTTAGTATTGACTTGGAGGCAGCAGAGGCAATGTTGCGTGGAGTTGCTCAAGCTCAAGATGAAATCAATCAAGCTGGTGGAATTAATGGCATACCCCTGAGAGTGGTGATAGCCAATGATGGTGATGACCTAAAAATGGCTAAGAATATTGCTTCACAATTAGGACAAAATAAGGAAGTTTTGGCTGTAGTAGGTCACCACTATAGCAGTAGAACTATAGCAGCAGGAAAAACCTATGAACAGAACCAACTTGTAGCTGTTTCTTTGAGTTCTTCTACTGAGATCGCGAATTTTAGCGATTATGTTTTTCGAGTATCCCCCAGTGATGACCTGAAGGCGCAAGTACTAGCCACTCATATGCTAACAAAATGGGGAAAAGATAAAGTAGCAATTTTCTACGATCCTAATAACAAAGATAGTATGTCTCTAAGAACGGAATTTGTTCATGCTGTCAATAGTCTAGGAGAACAAGTTGTTACCGAGTCTGATTGGTCTGTTAACAATTTTAATGCCGAGCGTGAAGTTAACAAGGCAATTGAGAAGGGTGCAGAAGTACTAATTTTAGTGCCTGACCATGCCGATCAAAAAAGGCTGGGAATAGAGGTTGCTAAAATCAACAACCGAAGGTTAAAGCTCTTGGCAGGAAATGTTATGTATTCACCTAAGACTTTAGAATTTGGGGCTGAGAATGTCCTTGATATGGTGATTGGAGCTTTCTGGCACATTGATGCCGATCCCGATTCAATATTTAGCCTCAAATCTAGAAATCTTTGGGGGGCAAAAGTAAACTGGATAAGTGCAATGGCTTACGATGCTACACAAGCTTTAATACAAGCATTATCGCAACAGCCCAAGCCCACCCGAATAGGAGTTAAACAGGCTCTTTCTAAATCCAATTTTTCTGCTTCTGGTGCATCTGATCCCGTTAGTTTTCTTCCTTCTGGTAATCGCGCTCAACCAAAAATCCAATTAGTAGAAGTTATTCAGGATAGAGAATCAAGAACTGGATATAGCTTTGAGCCAATTGCAGACTGAAATTCTTTGCTTAGGGTTAGATATAGCCCATATTCTTCTTTTTCTAATGTACGATTAGCAAGAGGTATAAAGACTAAAAATTTTGAAGCTATTTGCGTCCAGTCAATTAATGGACTTGTTATTATCTCATCTATTTTCTTGGTTTTGCGAGGTAAAATTCTCGCTTTGTTCTGAATCTTCAGCCATACCTTCGCAGTCTGCACAGTCACAATTATGGGAATCTTTTGCGGCTTCGGTATCCTTATTTTCTGATTCGGGGTTACATTCATACAGTGGATAATCTGTTTCGCTGGCGGGAATTTCCACTATCTCGTTATCAACTTCTGGAGGTGCGGTAAAGACATACTCTGTGGAATTAACTGAAACCGCATTAGCTGTCAATAGAGTTATAACGATAGCTCCATAGCATTTTAAAGTAGTAAATAATTTATAAATCATAATTAACTAACTTTGTTTGCAACTACAGCAGAGAAATAACTATAAGATAATAAAGATAATATATCTTTGGTATTTTCTCTAAACATATTTAAACACAATATTTTTGGATATCTAAAATTATTGTGTTTAACAATACTTAGTATAAGTAAATAAATAATTATTATGTTGGTTTAGAGGTAATTTATGCTAAATAACTAACTATTGATATATATCAATAGAACTATAACACTAGAACTACAAGTAAAAATATCGTGTTTAATAGCAAGAAAAAGAGAAAAAAAGTAAAAACTTGACCCGATCAGGCAATATTTTAATTTTTTATTCAACTTGTATTATGACAAATTTTATAATTACAAAAGATAATTTGCGCCAAATTTTCCACATTTTATTGTCCTCTAATCTGTTTGACCAAATGATTTAATTCTGGCAAAATAAGCTGGTTTACCGCTAATTTAACGGCGTTAGAAGAACCAGGAAGAGAAAAAATTAGTTGCCGATTTTTAACCCCTGCAACTGCGCGAGAGGCGATCGCTCTTGAGCCAATTTCTTGATAACTTAGATAGCGAAATATTTCTCCAAAACCTGGAATGTTTTTGTCTAAGCAACTATTAATAACATCATAAGTAGTATCTCTTGGTGCAATCCCTGTCCCACCATTAAAGATAATCACTTCTAATTCTAGATTCGTATCTAGTTTAGTTAACCAATCTCTTATATCTTGAGGCTCATCTTTAACAATGGCATAAGTTAATATTTGATGACCTGCGTTAATTAACAGTTGCTGAATGAGCTGACCACTTTTATCAGTTTCCCTAGTGCGAGTATCGCTAACGGTGATCGTGGCACAATTAACGCTGATCGCCTTGGTATCAGGATGAGGAATCATCATAAATCCTGTTGAGATATAACATTTAAAATCTGAGTAAAGGCACAAAGGCTTTGAGCTTAATCAAAACTTCCAGCTGAAAAGTTTACTTTTAAAATCAGATTTAGTACTATGAAAAGGGGTTTGTAATAATATAGGGAAATTCCGAATTAATCACGAAACTTCCCTGAGTTTAGCGATTATCCTGAGTTTTTTTATCTAAATCTAACATTTTGAGTAGATTAATTTGAGTAGATTAAGATTTATCCAATCCTAATCCGTGTTCCTCAGCATATTGATTCATAAAACGAATAAAACGTTCCCATTCATCTGTTGATTTCATAACTAGTACAGCTTCAATTCCTCTAGCTTCACCGTTAACAAATTTGCCTTTTACCTCTCGACTGACAATTTCTCCTTCATCGTCAACTAAGTACATTCCTGTAATCTCTTCGGTACTATCTTTACTCAAAATTTTGGGATCTTCAAAATAAAAAGTAGCTGTACCAGTATTTCCACTTTTAGAACGAGTCACTCTAATATCAGGTACTACTTCTTCGTTTATACCTCTAGCAAATTGAATTTCTGCCATACTCTTACTCTTATATTTACACAATCTGTTGATAACTTTTCATCATCTCATAGATTGACGCTCAACCACCTACTATACAAAGACGCGGAGAAGTATGAATAGTTTGTTAACTTTTGAGCAATCATGATTATCCTAAAATATAGGATTCCCGATTACCCTACGGGTACGCTAGGCGATCGCAAAATAAAGTTGCGTGGGGTTGTTGGCGTAAAATAGTTGCAGGAAAATTAGGCGCGATCGCATTTTCTAAAGTTTTCTTAACTACTTTTGCTTTGCGACTTCCCCCAGCTAAGCAAAAGATTTTTTTCGCAGCGCAAATTGTGGGAATAGTTAAGGTATAGGCATAACTGGGTACAGCTTCTAAATTAGCAAAATACCCACCATTAACCTGTTGCTGACGAGTTTTTGTTTCTAACTGAACTAACTTTACGACATGGCTATCGTTAAAATCGGCAACAGAAGGCTCATTAAAAGCAATATGTCCATTATCCCCAATACCCAATAAACAGAGATCGATCGCCTGTTGTTGTAATAGATTACTGTAGCGCGCACATTCAGCTAAGGGTTGTAGTGCATCTCCTTCGATATAGTTAAAAATACGAGGATGTAAGCGTTTCTCTACTTTATGGTGTAAATAATAGCGAAAACTGCCAGGATGAGTCGCCGCAATTCCTAGATATTCATCCAGATGAAACAAAATAATTCGTGACCAATCTAACTTATTATCTAAAGCGATCGCTTCCAAAAACTCTAGCTGAGAATTACCCGTCGCCAAGATAATGCTAACGGTTTCTTGTTTTGCTAACAATGATTGTAGATAGTCTTGAGTCTGGGTAACTGCATCTTGGGTTAACTCGCTCGGGGAATGAGCAATTCTGACAGATAAATCATCAACTTTAATTACCTGAATATCTGGCAGAGATGATAAAGTACGATCTGGCATATTTAGCAAATTCGATTCCGAAGCATAAGATGAGTAATATATCCGACATAGCTGTAAAAACCATTGATGGCAAAGAAGAAAAATTTGCCGAATATCAAGGTAAAGTATTGTTAATTGTTAATGTCGCTTCTTACTGTGGTTATACACCTCAATATAAAGGTTTAGAACAATTAAATAAAGACTATCGCGATCGCGCGGAGCGCGGTGGCAGAGCCGATCGCGCTTGCGGACTTGCTCCGCAGGACTTAGCGTACATCCATTCGAGTGCCAGCCCGAAGGGTAATCGCAACTACTACGGGTTGCGCTTGCCCTCAAATGTGGGTAATCGCTGTTTGATGATTAATCATTTACTTCTGAAAGTTATCTCCCAGATAATATTGTTTAACCAAAGGATTATTATAAAGTTCTTCGGCTGTACCAGAAGCCAAAATTTGACCATCTCGCATCACATAAGCACGGTCAGTAATAGCTAGGGTTTCGCGAAAATTGTGATCGGTAATTAAAATACCCATTTGGCGTTCGCGCAATTTAGCAATGATTTCTTGTATTTCCGCTACAGCAATAGGATCGACCCCTGCAAATGGTTCATCTAGCAGTAGATATTTAGGGCCATCAAACCCTGCGGCTAAAGCTCTGGCTAATTCGGTGCGTCTTCTCTCTCCCCCCGAAACCAAAGAACCTGAAGTGTCTGCTACTTGTTCGAGGCGAAACTCTCGTAACAACTGTTGGAGGCGAATTGGTCGAGCAGGACGAGGAATTCCTGTTTGTTCCAAAACCAATAAAATATTATCTCGAACGCTGAGGTTGCGGAAAATGCTTGCCTGTTGAGTTAAATATCCCATTCCTAAACGCGCTCTTTTGTGAAGAGCTAAGGCAGTAATATTACGCTCATTTAACTTGACTGTTCCTTCGTTAGGTTTAATCAAACCTGTAGCAATATAAAACGTAGTCGTCTTACCTGCACCATTAGGACCAAGTAAACCGACAATCTCTCCTGGTAAAACTCTGAGATTAACGCGATTAACTATATTTCTTTTGCCATAGGATTTGTGAATGTTTTCTAAAACTAGAGCCACAGTTTAACCAATAAATAAAATAACAAACAATTAGCTATTGAGGATTAGTAATAATATAAGTAGATTCTACCTGGCGATCGCTGTTGGGAGTTGCAATAAAACGCCCTTCATCTACTAAATAAGTCATAGTTTCAGCGCGCATACTGTTTCCCTGTTGAATTACATAAACATTACCAGTGAGAATTAGACGACGCTCACGACTAAAATATTGAGCTTGGGCAGCCGTAGCCTGAAGTTGTCGGGCGGGATAATCAATTTTGACATTACCTCTGGCGGTGATAATTCCTGTTTCAGAATTAGACTCTTGAATATCAGATTTGAGGGTAATTGCCCCTGTCTTTGCAGGAGATTGTGCCTGTAAAACCTGAGGAGACAAAATAAAAGCGATCGAGCTAAGCAGGATCGCTGATACAAATCCCAGCGATCGATTACGCAACAATACAACAAAAAACATAAATAGTAAAAAATAACTAAATCTGAGTAATTTATCGTTTATCGTTAAATTCTGATATTAACAATTTCTCAGACGCTAATGATTCTAGAGAAGTTGCATCTGAAAAATTATAGTTATTTTATAGTTGTTTTTCCTTCAAACTCGAACTATGTATGGTATTTGGCAAGTTGCTATTAAACTACCTTCAGAATTAGCCTGATTTATGACAGATTCAGTCTGCTCCCTTGACTGCTTTTGTTGTAGCTCTTTAAAAAACTCTTGTGCTTGCTCTGGTTTAAGTTGCTGTAATGCTTGAAGCAAGTGAATAGATTGCTCTAATAATAGTTCAACATCAACTCCTTCGTAAGATGGCTGATAATCACATAAGCGTCTGACAGCTTCCCCCAGAAGAATAATTGCACCCCTCAGATTATCATTACTTAAATGGTAACAACCCACGGCAACTTGTAAAATTCCCTGATAGAATCTTTTGTCAGCCTCTGGAGCTTCAACCCAAATAGCTTCTAAAGTATCGTGACAGGCGTAAAACTGCTGTTGATTAAATTCAGCGATTCCTTGTTCAAATTCTGGCGATACGACCATATTTAGACTTTTTGCACAAAATACAAAATACAAAATACTTAAATAAATAAATTTTAGTTTTATTTAGTTTTATTCGTGCCAGAGATTTATTAGTCTTATTATTACTCTTACTTCATATCGTTACAGAGTTGCTCGATTTGTTCTGTGGTAATTTTCTGCGTATCTCCAGCAAAGGCATTATCTGGAGTTAAAAATAACAGACAGTGACATTTTTTCTCCTCTCGCATTGGTACACAAGGGCAATTCCAATAAGCTTTTTTGACTTCCGCCTTCTTATCTTCGTAATGGCGACAAGGGCATAAAGGACAACCCAATTCTTGTTTATGTTTGGCTAATCCTTTAATTACTGCGGCAGTTACCGACAAATCACTACAGAAAAAAGTGTCTGTACGTTTAGCGTATTGTTCAGCAAATTTTCTCATCAACTCCAAGGTTTTATCTTGGCTATTATCTGTAGATCTATTATCTGTAGATGCTGATTTTGCCGTTGTCATAATGTCAAATAGTAAAAATTAAAAAATTATGTGCTTATTTCTTGTGTATGTATTGTAAATCAAATTAACTGTAGCGAAACCTTGCTCACATCTGACAATGCTAGTCAAAATCATGTATTCAGATATTTATGAACATTTATAACTCCAAAACCCCAGTATTTTCCGATGTCGAATATATAAAATATTGGTTATAAAGGACTAGTTATGTTAAATTTTCGAGTTATTCTTATGAATTTAGTTAAGTATTACACAAAAATTTCTATGAATAGTATCTAGAGATATTCAGTCATTTAAGTGAAAATCGGTAATGAGTGCACCGTAAAATTAAAGCAGTGGTGCTTATAGATATTGTGTGTAACCTAATAATGATAATGACTAAATATTGTTTCTTTTAGAAGCTAGCTAATAACCCAAGATTTGAAAAAGTTACTAATAATCTAATGATGAACTCATCCAGCAATGGTAATGGCAAAAACTTTTCGAGAAGTGGAAAAGCCAACCTCACTAAGGATAATAATGCTAATTCCCCTCGCAATATAATTCGTGTCTTGATTGTAGACGATCAAAAAATGATCAGGGAAGGATTAAAAGCTCTGATTAAAACAGAAAATGATATTGAAATAATTGGTATTGCCGAAAATGGGGAACACGCCATTAAACAGGTAGAATCTCTTGAACCAGATGTTGTTTTAATGGATATGGAAATGCCTGGTATGAATGGGATGGAAGCTACCAAGATTATTTGCCAGCGATTTTCTAAGGTTAAAGTGTTAGTTCTCAGTACCTTTGATACTCAAGAATATGTTGCTCGTTCTCTTAGTTCTGGAGCAATGGGCTATTTGCTAAAAGGTACTCCAGCTAAAGAACTTACCGATGCAATTAGATCGGTTCATCGTGGTTATGCTCAAATTGGTCCAGGGATTTATCGTAATTTGGCTTTACCTCAACAGCAGGAAGGAGACAAACTGCCTGCTGTGTCTCCTCTAACAACTCGCAGAGAAGAAGTAGAAAGCATACCTGAGCGTTCTTATCCTCCAGGAGAATTAGTCACTACAGGCTCTAGTAAGAATGCTTCGGCTCTTGCTAATAGTAACCCTGGTTCTATTAATACTCGTAAATTTGAACAAACAGTCATCCTACGACGTTCTCCTAAATGGTCTAGATTTACTATGGGAGGAGTAATGGGGGTGACTGTATTTGCCCTTATTTGGTCGATGGTTGCCAAAATTGAGCAGGTAATTCCCGCTCAAGGTCTAATACAGCCAACTGGAAAGCTGCAAGAAATCCAGGTTCCCACTAATGGGGTAGTCCAAGAAGTAAAAGTTGAGGAAGGACAGCGAGTAGAAAAAGGCGATGTGTTGCTGGTTTTGGATTCTACAACTTCTAAAGCACAAGTTGATTCCCTCAGCCAAGTCCGCAAGTCTTTGACCCAAGAAAATAAATTTTATCGAGCATTAATGGCTGGGGATATTCAATCTAATAATATTGATGCAGCGATCGCTGCTTTAGACATTCCCCGAGAAATTGCCTATCTCACCCATAACCGAGCTGAACTAAAAGATGAGAACGAAATGTTTAACGCTCTTTTGGGAAGCCCTGTTAGTGACTTAAACCCAGAACAGCGCGCTAGACTGGAGACATCCCAAGCCGATTTAAGGGAAAGAATAGCATCAGCCAGACTGGAAGTAGAACAACTGGAAAAACAATTAGAACAAAATAAAATTCAGCTCGAAGATAACCGAGCGCAGTTAGCTACAGCTAAACAAAATCTAGCTGAAATTAAACAGCGCAACTCTGAAGCAATGAAACAGGCACAAGAAAGCCTGGAAATTGAACAAGAGACTCTCAAAGCAATTCTGCCCGTATATGAAGAGGGAGGAATTGCCAAACTTCAAGTAGATCAGCAAAGACAAAGAATCAACGATCGCAACGCCTCAATGGTTGATGCTCTCAAAGAGGGGAATCTAGAACGCGATCGTCAACAACAGCAAGTAACAACTTTACAAGCAGAAATTCAACGCTTATTACAGGAAGAACAAAGATTAACTCTAGATATTTCCCAAGCTAGAGAACAATTAAGCAATACCACCACCCTATCTAAAAAAGAGATCCTCGATCAAATTGCGGCTAATCGTAAGCGACTCTCGGAAATAGATAGTCAACTCAACAAAACTATAGTTGAAAACGATAAACGTGTTGCCGAAATAAATAGTGAAGTCAGTAGTGCAGAACAAAACCTCAAATATCAAACTATAGTAGCTCCTGTGACGGGCGATGTCTTTGACCTACGAGCCTATCCTGGATATGTGCCTCCTTCTGGTCAGGCAGCTAGACATGTCCTCCAGATTGTACCGACAGAAGATCTAATTGCTGAGGTATTTATCACCCCTCAAGATATTGGTTTTGTCGAGAAAGGAATGAATACAGATGTTCGTGTTAGTACTTTTAATTACAGTGAGTATGGTGATATTCCAGGAAAAGTTAAGTTCATCAGTAAAAGTGCTTTAGAGCCAGAGCCACCTTATGATTTCTTCCGTTATGTTGCCAAAATCAAGTTAGAAAGAGACTATTTTAATATTAATGGCGAAAAAAAACATATCCAACCTGGAATGGAAGTACAAGCTAACATCCGAATTAATGAAAATCGTACTGTGTTCAATTTAATGAGTGAGAAGTTCTTGGGTGGTCTTGATAAGTTTAAAGAACTAGAGTAAATATTTGCTCATCAATATTTATTGACTATAGGCGTTCAACAACTTGAACGTCTTTTTTCTTGATAACTCATCAAGTAAAACACCATATTCTCAAGAAAACATTAACTTTCGCATTACAAAAGCAACTAGGCTCACAGCACAAACTACAGCTAATTGCCCTGGCAGGGGATGTAAAGAATAAAGCGCTATTCCCTGTAATAAAGAATTAATTTCTGTCCCTAAACCCGTTAAATAATATACAACCGTGAGATAAATAATACCAACAAGATGAATAGTAACTAACCCCACAAGACAACTAGCAATCAAAGCAGAAAATCGTACTAAAGTTTGAAACGCTAACCAACCACAAAGCCAAGCACCAAAGATAAAGCCCACAAGATAGCCAAAATTTGGTTGTTGTAGATAGCTTAAGCCGCCACCACGATCAAATATAGGTAATCCAGCTACACCTAATGATATATAAGCAATTTGAGATATTAAGGCGGCATTTCTACCTCCCAAACAAGCGGTTAATAATACTGCTCCAATTTGATAACTTACCCCTAAAGTCTGAACTTCCAATCCATTTTCTAACCAATACCAGGGGGCAACAATTGTATAGGCTTGGATAAAAGTACCACCAATGGTTAGCATCAAGCCAATAGCAGCCCAAAGTAAGACTTCTGGCAAAGGCGGCACATAAGCTCGATTTGGTTTGTCTAGTTTAATGTCTAGTTGATCTCGCAACCACTTATTTTCTTTCTGTAAACTCTCTAAATTTTGCTGCTTCTGTTGCAGAATTTGCTGTAGCCTGTCAATAATTGCTTTGACTGTACGGGGAGTAATTCCCCATTCATAATCTGAGATGTCTGAGTTGGGCTTAGACAATTCTTTAAGGTTAGACATGGACTGATGCTGTTGAGGGCATTTTCCAGTTTAGCTTTTGATTTATTAATTGTTGAAGATATTAAATAATACAATACGTCTAGTATGAATTTAAAAATCGAGTGATTCGCCTTAAAGCTATCAGTTATCAGCTATCAGCTTGATCGTTTCTTTGAGCTTAACATTGGTATCCATTTTTATACTCCCAGACGATTTAATTGAGCTAAGAGCCTAAAAATAAAATTATTGTTGATAACGACTTTTTGGCGATCGCCAAAATTCTTTTACCAAAGCTTTCTATTTTTGACAATCTTACTTTTACCGTATTGAGCTAAAGTAAACTGACATATAGGTTACAATTAATCACATAATAAAATTGCGATATAAGTAGATAAGCGTAAATAAGTATAAAACTAAAACAAGATAAAATTTAGTTTGAGTACTTGCTAGTTCTTAACTAGACCATTTTCTAATTAATTGAACCCACCTACTTAGTAGGCAATCTGAGGAATTTAACTAGTTCCCTGTTTTAACCGTTAATTAACATGACCGTATCTCATTCTGTAGATTTTCAAGACGTTTTCGATATTATCGTCGTCGGTGGTGGACACTCTGGCTGTGAGGCTGCTTTGGCAGCAGCAAGATTAGGCTGTCGCACGCTGATGTTAACTCTCAACCTAGATCGAATTGCTTGGCAACCCTGTAACCCTGCGGTGGGTGGCCCTGCGAAATCTCAGTTAACTCATGAGGTTGATGCTCTTGGGGGAGAAATCGGCAAAGTCAGCGATCGCACTTATCTCCAGAAACGGGTCCTCAACGCTTCTCGCGGTCCTGCGGTTTGGGCATTGCGGGCGCAAACTGACAAACGGGAATACGCCGCAGTGATGAAGCAAATCGTGGAAAACCAAGAGAATTTGAGTATCCGCGAGGGTATGGTTACAGATTTAGTACTGGGTAAAAACGATGAGGTGATTGGCATCGAAACTTACTTCGGTACTTGTTTTGCCGCTAAAGCTGTAATTCTCACCACAGGTACTTTCCTGGGTGGCAGAATCTGGGTAGGTAATAAATCAATGGAAGCAGGGCGAGCGGGGGAATTTGCGGCAATAGGTTTAACGAAGACTCTCAATCAGTTAGGCTTTGAAACAGGCAGACTCAAAACAGGTACTCCCGCTAGGGTTGATAAGCGTTCTGTAGACTATAGCAAAATGCAAGCCCAACCCCCCGATGAAGAATTGCGCTGGTTTAGTTTTGACCCCCAAGCCTGGGTGGAAAGGGAGCAAATGAACTGTTATTTAACCCGCACTACTGCTGAAACCCATAAAATTATTCGGGATAATCTCCATCTTTCCCCTATATATGGTGGTTGGGTAGATTCTAAAGGACCTCGCTACTGTCCCAGTATTGAAGATAAAATAGTTCGTTTTGCTGATAAAGAAAGTCATCAGATTTTTATTGAACCAGAAGGAAGAGATATCCCTGAACTTTATATTCAAGGTTTTTCTACAGGATTGCCTGAAAAATTACAGTTAGCAATGCTTAGAACTCTTCCTGGGCTAGAAAGCTGTGTCATGCTACGTCCTGCTTATGCGGTAGAGTATGACTTTTTACCTGCTACCCAGTGTTACCCTACCTTGATGACTAAAAAAGTTGAGGGGTTATTTAGTGCTGGACAAATTAACGGCACAACTGGCTATGAAGAAGCTGCTGCACAGGGTTTAGTAGCAGGAATTAATGCAGTACGGTTTGTTAAAGGAGAACCTGAAGTCATTTTCTCTAGAGAGCAAAGCTACGTTGGTACACTGATTGATGATCTTTGTACTAAGGACTTGCGTGAACCTTATCGAATGTTGACCAGTCGCTCGGAATATCGTTTAATTTTGCGCTCTGATAATGCCGATCGCCGTTTAACTCCTTTGGGTAGGGAAATTGGTTTAATTGATGAGCGTAGATGGCAACTGTATGCCGATAAGCAGGCAAAAATAGCTGAGGAAAAAGAAAGATTGCATGACACTCGGATTAAAGAACGAGACGAAGTAGGAATTGCGATCGCCAAGGAAACTCAGCAAAGGATAAAAGGTTCAATAACCCTAGCAGATCTGCTGCGCCGTCCCAAGTTTCATTACCCAAGTCTCAAAAAACATGGTCTGGACAATCCTGAATTAACTACCGCCGAAACAGAAGGAGCAGAAATCGATATCAAATATTCTGGTTATATCAAACGTCAGCAAACCCAAATCGAACAGATCAGCCGCCATACTAAACGTAAATTACCCCAAGATTTAGACTATCTTACTGTCGAAACCCTGCGGATGGAAGCTAGGGAAAAACTAAATCAGGTTAAACCTTTAACTATTGGTCAAGCTACCCGTATTGGTGGAGTTAATCCTGCCGATGTTAATGCTTTATTGGTTTATTTAGAGATTAGATCCCAAAAGCAAGAACAGGAAAAAAATACCCAATCTAGGTATGCTTCATTGTGAAACTAACTTTTATCTTTCGAGGGTAAGATCCACGCTGACCACATAGCAGAAGTGATGGGAACAGCCTGCGAAGCAAGCAAAGTCATTGAAGACGAAGACATAGACGCATACGCCGTGTAGCGAATCAAGATGTAGCAGTTTACAGTTTAGACACAAAATCTTCATATAGCAAGGGTTCTAGCCATTGTAATATAAGTTGTCAATGTACCTGCTAAGACGAGACGGAACCTTAAGAGAGTCCGTAGCTTAGGAATCGAGTTAGTCACTGGGCAAGCCAAAGAGCTAACCATACTGAACGGACTATTAGATAAACTCTGAGGGACTCGGAGTACAGCACCCTCGGTTTGCAAGCGTCCCTAGACGGGACTTAAGCCTTTGGGTGAAGCAAAACCAGTGGATAGGAAGTAAAACTTTTGAGGATAGGCATAAGCTGAAAGTAAAAAAGAGTAACCTAGATGAAATAGGAAGCTTACGCTTATTGCGAAGCAAAAGTGGTAGGTATTTCACCAAACACATTTAGCTAAATAACTGGTTGCGCTAGCACTTCACAAAGTGTCACTAGTACAGAGAGAGGCGTTGCTACTTCGTAACAAAGCACTGTAACCGAAGCTTTGGCAGTCGGTTGAGTTCAACGTTAGATAACAAATCTATCCGACACACTGTTGAAGAAGTACACAATTGATATCTTAAAAGTGAATGTTAATGTAAATGTTTCATATGAAATACCAGTTTCCTAGATTGACCAAAAAGATGGCAAGAATAAACTTTCTTGTGGGCTTAACAGTGGAACAACGAAGAGCAATGTTGCCACCAGCCAAATCTCTTAAAGATAAACATATTCGTAACTGTCGGCTAGTGGAGAATCGAGACAAAATGCTCGAATATATGCCCAAGAAGGCAACTTGTGCAGAGATAGGGATTTTGAAATGTGAATTTTCCGAGAAAATTCTCAAGATAACGCAACCTGAAAAATTACATTTGATTGATATAAATGATGCTGCGATAGAAATTGCCGAGCAGAAATTTGTTCAAGATATATCAAATGGAATAGTTTCTCTGCATCTTGGCGACTCATTTGAAACTATTATGTCAATGCCAGATAATTATTTTGATTGGATTTATATTGATGGAGACCATTCCTATGAAGGAGTAAAAAGAGATTTAGACGCTACACGATTGAAGTTAAAGCCTGATGGTCTGATAGCGATGAACGATTACATTTTTTTTGGGTCTTTAGGGTTGGCAAAATATGGAGTGATTGAGGCTGTCAATGAATTTTGTCTTGAGCATGATTATGAACTTATATATTTTGCACTTCAAGGAAGAATGTATAATGACGTGGTCCTCCGTAAGCTCTGAAAGCCGAATAGTTGCCTAACAAAAAATTTCAACTCCAGGCTATTAGGCTGCTTGAGATGATCGGGTAAGATGATATTTCGATTCTACTGGCGAAGCGTTGAAGTTTAAATGAAGACACAGCTAAAAAATATAATTAAATTCTCGCTCCGAAAAGAAATTGCATACCGCAAACACAAACCCTTACCAATTCTTTTCGATCATCTACCAAAATGTGCAGGAACAACAATCAATCAATATTTGTTGACTCATTATCCTCAACGAGTTGTTTTCGGCACAAATGTACGGCAACCTACTAAATCGGTTAAAAAGTTCAAATCATTACCGGAAGATTCTAGACATCGCTATCATTTAATTATCGGACACTGTACCCATCAATTATTGGATTATGTTCATCCTGAGACAATTAAGTTGACGGTTTTTCGCGATCCTATAGAGAGAATTATCTCTCACTATTTCTTCGTCAAGCAGTATAAGCGACACTATCTTCACGATCAAGTCATAAAATCAAATATTCAATTGGAAGACTACGCATCGTCAGGACTCAGTTGTGAGTTGAGAAATTTTTATACGGCACATTTTTCGGGTCTTCCAATTGAGAAAATAGAGATGAATCCCGAAGAATCAGTATATCGTGCTGCCAGCGTAGTCTCAGAAAAATACAACATTGTTGGATTTCAAGATAATTTGGCAGCAGCAATGGATAAACTGAAAAATGTGGCTCGTCTACCTCAACCATTTCAAAATCAAGTTCTCAACAAAACACGTAAAAAAATTGGGCTGGAAGAAATCTCGAAAAATGCCAGACAAACAATTGCTGAAGTTAATGCTCTTGATGTTGAGCTTTACGCCTTGCTTAAGGCGCGTGAAGAAAACAAAGTGTAGTAGATCTTAGATCTCAAAAGCAAGAAAAAGTTGTGTCTAAAGCTAATTTCTGAAAACTTTAGACATAGCAGACTGGAACAATATCGAGATATTTCTCCCCGTACATAGTTGGTCTGAGGGGACATTCTTTAGTTGGCCAATGACTACGATCTTCGTAGACGTACAGTTGATACTTGCTAGGTAATGAATCAGAAGTGATTTTATCAACTTTACTAAAATAAGGCTCATAGCGATCAAAGTAGTCTAAACCAGGAGCGCGGACGTGATATTCTTCGTAAGGATTTGGTTCAGGATATTCAATCGTAGTTTCTGCCACTAATGGTATTGGTAGTATGGCGATACCATTGGGTTTTAAGATTCGACGAATTTCAGTGATTGCCTTAAGATCATCGGGAATATGTTCTAAAACATGAGAAGCAAAAATAAAATCGTAGGTTTGATCGGCAAAAGGAAGATCTTGTAAATCAACTTGATGATCTACACCAGACATATACAGATCGGCAGTTTCATACTTGCCAAATTTAGTGGCAAAATAGTCCCGAAAAAAACCCTCTGGAGCAAAGTGAATCATAGATAAATTAGATGTCTCCATTGAGTCTAACAAGCGATCGACCACTAAATATTGAATACGATGTCTTTCTAAAGCATTGCATTTAGGACATTGAGCGTGTTTGCGAGTACTGGTAGGGGGATAAATATCTTTGAATGCACCAGTATAATTGCATACTGGACAATTGAATTGTTCTTTATTAAGGTTTTGTAGTTTGAATACTAAAGATGTAACTTCTTTTTTTAATTCTCGTGCTTGGTTTTTGAGATTCATTAATGTACCAGTTACTAAATTATTTAATATTTAACTACTTATACCAAATAGAAACAAAAATGAGATATATTCCGTAAGGGCGAACGGCGATTCGTGCTTACCCAAATATTATCTGTTATACAGATTATTTGATTTAGTATTACTCAAAATAATTTACGGTATTTTTACTTGATTGCTCAATACTTGAGGGCAATGAATTTATTCAGGTCTATTTTGTGTCCAAACAGAATTATGGACTTTCGTTGATAATGATGAAATTACTATTGTAGATTCACTATTGTAAATTAATCCTGAAACAGGAAAAAGTAAGTATGAACGAAATAAAATGTATATTTTGTGAAACGGAAAGCGATCGCATTGTAATTGAAGAAAATGGATATCAAGGCAAACAATGCGATCAATGTGGACTAATATACATATCTCCTCGACCTTCTTTTGATGAAATTATCGATTTATATGGACATGATGAGGCATATATATCGGCTCAATCTCATATCTCTGACGATTTTGCCAAAAGATTATATGCTAAACACCATTTAAAAATTATACGTTCAGTGATTAAAAGCGGTTCACTTCTAGAAATTGGTGCTGGTGCGGGCTACTTTTTAGACGAAGCCAGTAAAATTGGTTTTGAGCCATATGGACTGGAGTTTAATCCTGTTCAAGCCGATTTTGTCAGAAATCAACTCAAAATACCTTGTCAAGAGTCTCCCTTAAGCAAATCAGTCTTTAATGGAAAAAAGTTTGATATTGTTTATCATTGTGATGTTATTAGTCATCTGTTTGACCCGATTTCAGACTTTAAGCAAATGCATCAGAGCATGAAGGATGAATCATTTTTAATCTTTGAAACAGGAAATCTTGGTGAAGTAGACCAAAAATATTTTGAGTACGTTCCCTCTTTTCAATACCCCGATCATCTTTTTTTCTTTAGCAGCGATAATTTAATTAACTTGTTGGAGCAAACTGGTTTTGAGCTAGTCAAAATCTATCGCTATTCCCTTGCGCCTCAGTTGATAACCAAAAAGTCATTATCCAACATTAAAAATTCAATCAAAAATATATTTAGAACATCAACAGATAAAACAATTAAAGAAAAGAAACCAACTGCTGATAGGGATGATGTAGAGAGCCAATCTACCGATGTTAAATCGTTTAGTGCCAAATCTTCGCTAAAACAAAGCCTGAAAGGGGTGTATCTCTATGTATATAGATATTGTATGTATCTGCTGCGCTACAAAATAGGACGCATCGCCCCTAAAGTCCATCGTCCTCAAACGGTAATAGTCGTGGCTAAAAAAAGCGCAGTAAGTTAATTAAATGTTTAATCCTAAATACTAATTTATGATATTTTGATTTAATTGCTTAATACCTGCAAAAATAGGTTTAATTAGGGCTAATTCGTGTCAAAGCAGCATCATGGTTCCCCAAGCAAATATCACAATTACTTTAATACAGCACATTTAAAGGCAAATTTAAAGCAACGTTCTGTTCGTGGTGGTGTAGTTACTATTGCGGCTCAGGGAAGCAAATTTATCCTGAAATTTGGCTCTACAGCAGTATTAGCCCGTCTACTAGCCCCTGAAGATTATGGTTTAATTGGTATGGCAACGGTAGTAGTCGGCTTTGTTCAGTATTTTAAAGACTTGGGTTTATCCGCAGCCACTATTCAACGGGCAGAAATAAATCACAAGCAAGTTAGTACTTTATTTTGGATTAACTTGGGAATTAGTTGTCTGGTAGCTTTAATTGTAGCTTTATTAGCTCCAGCGATCGCTAATTTTTATCATGAGCCACGTCTTCGACAAATTACCTTAGGTTTGGCAATTAATTTTATCTTTGGTGGTTTAACGGTACAACACCAAGCATTGCTAAGGCGGCAAATGCAATTTACTAGCTTGGCAAAAATTGAAGTGTTTTCGATGGCAGTTGGGGTGATTACTGCCATTATCGCTGCTTACGATGGTTTAAATTACTGGGCATTGGTATTGATGTTGATGGCTACTGCTATGACTAATGCTATAGGAGTTTGGCTTGCTTGCAGTTGGCGACCGGGCTTACCAAGGCGAAATTCTGGAGTAGGTTCAATGCTGGCTTATGGGGGAAATTTAACGGGTTTTAGCTTAGTCAATTATTTTTCTCGCAACCTGGATAATGTCTTGATTGGTCGTCGTTGGGGTTCTCAACAGTTAGGACTTTATGCTCAGGCTTATAAACTGGTGCTGTTGCCGATCCAGCAAATTAATAGCCCGATTACTAGCGTAGCATTACCAACTTTGTCTAGTTTGCAAACTGAACCCGACAAGTATAGTCGATATTACTATAAAGCAATTTTATTAATTACTACCCTGGGAATGCCGATTGTGGCATTTATGTTTGCCTCTGCCGATCGAGTAATCTTGTTAATGCTGGGGCAACAGTGGTTGGGAGCAGTACCGTTATTTAAGTTTTTGATGCCAGCCGCTTTTGTTGGTACATTTAATGTTGCTCCAGGTTGGGTTTATCAATCCCTGGGTCGAACCGATCGTTATTTTCGTATTGGAGTGTTTTTATGTCTGATTCAATCAATTATTTTTGTTATTAGCGTGCAGTGGGGAGCGATTGGAGTCGCAGTAGCTTTCGGTATATCTCAACCAATTTTATTAACTCTAATGATCGCATATTCTTATGTTGATACGCCTTTACAATTGTGGCAGTTTGCCTCTACCATATTTCGTCCTGCCTTTGCCTCTATTGGCGCAGCAATAATAGTCATGGGTGTAAATTATTTTATTTTACCGAGTAACGAAAATTTGCCCCTGAGTTTATTTATTGATTTAGGAATATATGGGTTACTTTATTTAGTAATATGGTTAGTTTTACCAGGGGGTAAACAGACTCTACTAGGGATATGGGAAATTATTAAAGTTATCAAACAAAAATCTGCCAAAAAATCCTGAAAATTAAACCCTTGGGTATTTCTTTAAGTGTTATTAATTCCAACCACAAGTTAAAAATTTAGAAATTAACTGCATTACAGAAACTACACAATATGACTAGTTCAAAGGAAGTTAAACAATTTTATGACAACTTTACTGATACCAGAATGCTGCAATATAAGCTCTATGGTAATCCACGTATTGATAAAGCAGTAGAATTAATTTCAGGTTATTTAACTCCAGACAGTAATATTCTCGATATTGGTTGTGGTATTGGGATTGTTCCCGAACAATTGGCTAATCAATTGCAACAAGGAAAAATACTAGCTTGTGATCTCGGGGAAAATAATATTAACTATGCACATAAAACTGTTGATTCTGATAAAATCGAGTTTTTTAATGTCGATGTTGTAGAAAACTTTGAAGCGATTCGTGAAAAATCAGCCTCCCCATTTGATTTAGTTACTATGGTAGACGTAATTGAACATTTGCCACCTAATAGTTACGATGAGTTATTTAATAATTTAAGTCAAGTCACCAGTGAACGTGTCAAACTGATTCTGACTTATCCTAGCCCAGAATTTCAAGCTTATTTGCGACAACATCAGCCAGAAGAACTGCAAATTATTGACGAAGTAATTAAAGTTGATTCTTTGATGCCGTTTGCTCTTAGATATGGATTTGATTTAGAGTATTTTGCTTATGTTGATATCTGGAAAAAAAATCAATATATTCATTGTGTTTTTAGTAAACAAAGACCTTGTATTCCAGTTGCAAAACCAGGTTTATTGGGCAAAATTAAGCGTAAAATCAATTTTTATAAATCCAAATTACTGCTACCATTTTTAAAAGCCAAATACATCGATCGCCCTAATCAATCAGAAAAATAAAGAGGGTTTATATTATTAAATTGGATAAAATATAAGAGATGCGAATTGCTTTTGTAGTCGATCGATTTCCGACTTTATCTGAGACTTTTATTTTAGGACAAATTACGGGGTTAATCGATCGCGGTCATGAAGTAGATATTTATTGCGATCGCCCAGGTATGACGATCAAAATACACCCAGAAGTAGAACAATACAAGCTTTTAGAACACACCTACTATACTCCTATTCCAACTAATTTTCGGGTGCGTATTGTTAGGGCAATTGGGTTATTTAGGCGTAATTTTTTCAAAGCTCCAAAAATATTACTGCAAGCAGTTAATTTTATTAAATATAATCGTTCTCTTTACGGAGACTCAGGAGGTTTTTTAAGACCTCTTTATTTAGCTATTCCCTGGTTAGATAATTTACCCTACGACATTATTCTGGCTCATTATGGGCGTAACGGTTTAAAAGCAACTTTATTTAAGGATCTAGGAATAACTCAAGGGAAAATTGTGGTGACTTTTCATGGTTACGATCTTTCCCACTATATAGGTATACAAGGAGAAAGGGTTTATGACCATCTTTTTAATCGGGTAGATTTACTGCAACCAATTAGCCAACATTGGCAACGAAAATTAATTGAGTTGGGATGCGATCGCGCTAAAGTAATGGTGCATCACATGGGAATTGACTGTAACAAATTTGAGTGCATTAATCATCAAGCACAATCTTCTCCAATTCGTCTAATTAGTATTGCTCGTTTGGTGGAAAAAAAAGGTCTACAGTATAGTATTCAAGCAGTAGCTCAATTAATTCCTCGTCATCCTCACCTTGAATATCAAATTGTTGGCGATGGTGTTCTCAAGCAAGATCTAGAACAGCTAATTGAACAATTAAATGTAGGTGATAACGTTAAATTGCTAGGCTGGAGACAACAACAAGAAGTTGCCAGTATTATCGAACAAGCACATATTGTTTTAGCTCCTAGTGTAACTAGTAGCGATCGTGATTGTGAAGGAATACCCGTATCATTAATGGAATCAATGGCAAAAGGTTTACCTGTTATCAGTACTTATCACAGTGGTATCCCTGAATTGATTGAAGATGGTGTATCGGGATATTTAGTACCAGAAAGAGATATAGCTGATTTAGCTGAAAAAATCGAATATTTAATTGTTAATCCAGAAATAAAACAAAAAATGGGGCAAGCTGGTCGTAAAAGAGTAGAAACTGACTATAATATCGAATTACTCAACGATCGCCTGGTACAAACTTTTCAGCAGCTGATGCAAACAAATACCAAGAGTATCAAGTAATTATCGGGTTTCTAGCTAAAAAATATGATATGTTTTCGGATATTTATAATGTTTAAAATTACTCAAATTACTCAAATTTTCGATGTCAGAGATAACCGAGCAGTTTCTCATTAGCGTTATTATACCAACCTATAACCGTGCTAATTTAATTCCCAGAGCGATCGCTTCGGTACAAGAGCAATCTTATCAAAACTGGGAAATTATTGTGGTTGACGATGCTTCTAGTGACGATACAGAGAGAGTTATTCAACATATAAATAGCGATCGCCTGAAATATATTCGCCATCAGACTAATTTGGGGGGGTCGGCAGCTAGAAATACGGGAATTAAACACGCTAGGGGAGAATATATTGCTTTTCTAGATTCTGACGATGTTTGGCTACCTGATAAACTCAAGTATCAATTAGCTGCTGTTATACAGTACGATGACCGAGATAATTTAGTTTGTTATAGCCAGTTTCAAAAAAGCTTTCAGGTATTTTATCAACGCTCAATTTTACCTCAAAGAGGTAAACAAGAAAATGAAACTGTTGCTGACTATTTCTGGCTGTCTGGAGGAGAAATGCTTACCAGCACTTTATTAATTTCTCGTAATATAGCTATGGCAACTTTATTTAAATCCGATTTAGCCAAACATCAGGATTTAGATTTTATGTTGCGATTAGAACAGCAGGAGGCGAAATTTATTTTTGTCCCTCAAGTTTTAGCTGTTTGGCATAATGAGCCAAGGAGCGATCGCATTTCTAAAAAAGCAAATTATCAACTTTCTCTCGATTGGATTGAACAATATAAAT
>JASJDX010000364.1 GCA_030064975.1 Pleurocapsa sp. MO_192.B19 | reverse complement strand
TCAATGACAATCCTGACCTAGCGGAATTAGTCAAAATAGAAACTTGTTTAGAAGTATATCTAAGGGAAAGCGATCGCCATAAAGGTAGAATTCATACTCATACTGATTCGGGTGTTGCTATAGGGATTATTAAAAGTCGCGATCGCTCTTTAAACTCAGGAGATCTATTTAAAACTGAATCAGGTGATTTATTATTAGTTTATCTCCAAGAACAAAAATTAATGGTGCTAAGTTTTTCTGGATTGGGAATAGATAATATTCCTGCAAAACTAGTTCATCTAGGTCATATTTTGGGCAATCATCATTATCCCATTATGATGCAGGATGACAAGATATATGTGCAGTTGGTGACAGAGCAAGAAATAATCGAAAAAACTATTAAAGATTTAAATATTATTGGTCTAAAAATTAGTTATGAGATGAAAACTGCCCCTTTAGAAAATACTTTTTTATCTCATAGTCATTAATAATATCAATTTTTTAATATGTGTTTGCCCTGTAAGTTAGAAATGAGGGTTAAATTTTCGCTCCTCCGAACTCCGAACTCCGAACTCCGAACTCCGAACTTTTCTCCTATCCGTCATTTCAAAATTGACAGACTACTACGGGGGTATTGGGATGAACAGCAACTCGATCATGAACCAATGCATTTTAATGATTGGTTAATTCATATTTTTTATAAAATGTTACTTTTCTTATGAAAAATACGTTAAATTTTAATATATGGTTTCAATAATTTTTAGTTAACTGTCAAATCTTGTCGGTCTAACTGCCATGTGAATAGCTAGCTTTAGCAGAATTACAGCTTTAAGTTGGCAGCCATCTAGTTCTCATATTACTTATATTTCGTAACCTTTTATTGTTTCAAAACTTTGTACTACGTATGTCAATGAATTCTCTCGTGACCAAAATTTTTCGTCCCAATGTGACACCTAATTTCTGGAATCAAACTTCCTGGGCAATACTTAGAGCTATTGTCGGAATTATGATGATCCATAATGGCCTGGATAAACTAGGCAATATTGAAAGCTTTGCTGAAGCTTACGTTGCTTATATGGGACTACCATTTCCCATCTTTTTGAGCTACATTGCCGCTTTTACCGAGCTTATTGGCGCACCACTATTGATCATTGGTCTTGGCACTAGACCTGCTGCTTTAGGTTTATTTGCTACGATGTGCGTAGCTATGTATCACCATATATTAGTAGCTGGTTTGAGCATCCCTTATTTAGAATTATCTGCCATTTATGCTGGGTGCTTTTTCTTCTTTTTAATTAATGGTGCTGGTTTATTTTCTAGCGATGCTTTAATTACTAATTGGTTGGATAAATCTGCTCTGTCTGCTCAAGCTAAGAGAATTATGTTACTGGAAAAAAGCTACAATTCTGTGGAAGAACCCAGAGTTATGAGCAAATAATTAAGTGGATTTATGTTGATTATTTAACTTAATATCTAATGGGCTACCAAATTATATTTTTAGCTGAGGGTGTTGATAGTTAATTAAAATTTATCTTATATTAGCGATCGCCTTAATTGAATATGGCGATCATTTTTTTCTGTAGTGAGGCAAAAAAGTGAGGCAAAAAATTCAAATTCGATCTGCTCATCCAGATGACGTATCATTAATTTATCTTTTTATACAAAAAAAGTCAGAATTTGATCGCAGTGTTGGAGCTTATTCTGGAGTGATTCAAACTTCTGAAGACAAAATACACCATACAATATTTTGTTCTCATCCCTTTGCTCATGTTCTGTTTGCTGAAAATTCTCAAGGTGTAATTGGATTTGCCTTATATGGTTTTAGATATTCTTCTTTTGCAGGACAACCTAGTATTTGGCTTGATGACTTATATATAGATGAAAATATGAGAAACCAAGGTGCGGGAGCTTTGTTAATGGATAAGTTACAGCAAGTTGCTCAAGAAAATAACTGTACCCATCTAGCTTGGACTGCGGATGTTCGTAATACTGGTGGACTAAAGTTTTATCGTCGCTTGGGTGCAGAAATTATCGAACAAAAAGAGAATCGCTGTTTTTTCAACTGGACTCCACAGAAAATCAACCATGAACGATGAAGCCACAACAATCAAGCAAAAACTTGCTTTAATGCAGTTATCAGACTCGTTTTTCCCCAATGGTTCTTATACTCTTTCTCATGGTTTAGAATCTTTAGTCCAACAGAACAAAATACAACAACCTGAAGATTTAATAGCGTTCGTACAAATACTTTTACATAATAAAATTGGTACTTGTGATTTAGTAGCTCTGATTCATGCTTATCGTGGAAGTAGCAAAAACGATTTAGAAATAGTCAGACAAGCTGATGCACAATTATTTGCTCAGACTTTAATTTTAACTGCCCGCAAAACCCAACAACAAAGCGGACGTGCATTATTAATGGTAGCCCAATCTACCTGGCAAAATAAACAGTTAGAAATATTAGATCGTAGCCGACTGTTAAATCAATTTAACTGCCTACACCCTATCGTCTTTGGAGTAGTAGGCAATATTGCAGGTTTAAGCACAGTTGATACAGCGTTGGCTTTTTTACATGGCTTTATAACAGGCTTAATGGGTGCGGCAATTAGATTAGGGATTTTAGGACATTTACAAGCACAACAAATATTACTTCAGCTAGCACCAGATATGGAAGCGGCCTATCATACTGCATCTTCTATAAGTTTAAATAAAATGTGGTCTGGTACTCTGGCGATCGATTTGGCACAGATGCGCCATCCAAGATTTACTAGTCGATTATTTGCTAGTTGATCTCATTAATCTCAACTAAGTATAAGCTAACACTCTAATTTTTACCTTAGGTTAATATAATATTCTTTTCAAGAGCAGATTTTTAGGTGATAGTTATAGTTATTTAAATTACTGAATTATTGTACTATACAGACAGATCTTGAAGTTCAAGGAAAAACTGACCGCATCTAAAGCTACCGAGTAAACTCATCTTACCGGGAAACTGCGTTAGCTTTTATTTGGTCGTTCTTTTGGCATTTAACAATCATGGCAACAACCATAAAAATTAATCCTAAGGAGTTATTATTTCGACTAGCAAGCTCTAAAAGTTCTGGTTGTCTGGAATTGGATGAGGGATTGGTTTATTGGAAAATTTATTTAGAACAAGGAAGTATAAAGTATGTTTACTGTTCTGCACAATTGTTAGACCAGCTCAAATATCATTTATATTATCTCGGATGGAAACAAGCCCTAGCAGCATTAAAATCACCATCTTATGCAGCCATACGCTCGCATATACCAGAAACATCTTCTAATCAAAATCTTTATAGCAAAGTTATTACTTGGCTACTAACAGAAAAACATCTCGATTCATTTCAGAGTTCAAAACTGATTGAACATATGACCAAAGATGCGTTAGAGTCCTGTCTTTGGCTCAATAGGGGGACTTTGTCATGGTACAACCGAGAACCAATTCCCTTTTGGATTCAAGAACTCGTGGGGCATTGTCCCTCTCTAAGCGTATCAGAATGTTTAAATGTGGAACAAACAAGGCTCACGAAATGGCAAAAGTGCAGTGAGCAATTACTTTCTGTCCATCAACGCCCTTATTTTGCTGCTGGTTGGGAAACAAAACCCCTTCCGCTCTATGGTTCATTAAATCATCAAACCCTTAACAAACTAGGTAAGATGATACGGGGACGTACTAGTATTCGTCAACTATCACTGCTGTTACAAAAAGATGAGTTGAATGTAGCACGAATATTATCTCCATATATTGACTATCAGATAATTTATTTACGTAATGCTCAACCACCTTTAGATCTATTACCTAATATTCCTCGGTCACCAACAAATATTCAAAGAAAAAAAACAATAGTATGTATTGATGATAGTCCTACTATTTTACAAGAAATTCAACGTTTTCTCGATCAAAAGAAATTCAAAGTTACAGCTATTAATGATCCTGTACAAGCTGTATCTGTCATCTTTAAAATCAATCCTGACCTGATTTTACTAGATATTACTATGCCTAGAATCAATGGTTATAAACTATGTAGTTTATTGAGGGGTAGTGATAATTGTAATCAAACTCCGATTATTATGGTGACAGGAAATACTGGTTTGATTGATAAAGCCAGAGCCAAAATAGCTGGAGCAACTGACTATTTCACTAAACCTTTTAGTCAACAACAATTGATGCAAGTAATTGAAAAGTATCTAAATTAATTTATTTTTCAAATATTGGTTTTAAAATGATTTTTCTAGTCAAAAAAGTTTTTCACAAATTCACTTTACTCAACTTACCTCATGAAAACCAGGAAAACTATCTTAATTGTTGACGATTTACAATCCGAATTAGATTGGATGGCACACTATTTAACTAATGCTGGTTATAGCATTATTATGGCAAAGGATGGGGAAGAAGCGATCGCCAAAACTTTAGCGAAGAAACCTGATGCCATTGTCACAGATTGGATGATGCCCAAGATGGGAGGATTAGATATTTGCCGTAAACTAAAAAAAAATCCTGGAACGGCAGAAATTCCCATTATTGCTTGTACGGTTAAAAATAGAGATGTCGATCGCTTGTGGGCAAAAAAACAAGGAATAAAAGCTTATATTACCAAGCCCTATACTCAAGAAGAATTAGTTACTGCTTTACAAGAAGTAATGGGGTAACTAATTCAAAATAGCTAGAAAATAATAATACAAATTGTTTTCTGCCTATTGCTTATTATCGAGATTTTTTATTTAATTACACTCACTTGGCTTACTAAATATAACTGAGGTAATTACTAATGACCAAATCTAGTCCAGCTTCGAGAATTCAAGCCAACCTAAAAGAGTTATTTAAAGGGGATTTAACTCCAGGAGACGCTTATATCCGATTTCAATTCGCATCAGATATGACAGCTTTATTATCAATGGAACAGGTGCAATGGTCTTTAGTAATTGAGGCAGAGAAAATCACTCCCTTACCCAGTATGCCCGAATCGGTTATTGGTATTATGAGTTCTCGCGATCGGGTGTTTTGCGTGTTTGATTTAGCTCAATTGTTAACCTTTTCTTCTCGATTAACTGCTTCTCATCAATATCAAATTATTGTGTTGCAAACTAATTCTGAACAACCAATTTATCTGGGATTAGCCGTTACTCATCTCCAAGGGATTATTCGCCTACCGATGCCAGAAATTATTCAACCATCTTTGGCTGCTTTTCCTGCCAAAATCGCGCCTTATCTCTCTGGTGCGGTGCAAGAAGAAGAAGCGATCGTTCCCATATTAGATTTTGATCGTATCTTAAAAGCTTTAACCACAGCAAAAGCTTAACTGAGCTACCGCCAAATTTATCCTCAAGCAAATCTAAACATAATAATTTATCCAATTTACGATCGCTATGATTACTGAACAAAAACCGAAGAATTTGCCATCAACAATAACTGCTCCGATTAAACCGATACCTAGCAACTTTAAAAAAGCTGGCTCTCTCCGTCGTCGTTTGCTGGTGGCAATTTTGCCAACGGTATTAGTTCCCCTGGCGATCTCTAGTTTAATCGGATACATCATGACCGAAGGTCGAGTCAAAAATCACGTGGTAGAAAAGCTTGAGTCTGATACTTTTCTGGCAAGTAAAATAATTACGGCTTTCATCAACGATTCTTTTGAACTCACTGATGAGATTGCTGCTAATCCTGACGTGATTCGAGGGATGAAAGTGGCGAGCAATCAGGTTCAACAGCAACAATTAGTGCAACAACCCATCAGCGAGCTAGAGAAAGAGTTTGCTGCTAGCAAATCATTAGCAACTGATGACCATCTGATTGACCATTTACAACAAATTGCTAAATCCGATCGAGTTACGGAAATCTTTTTGACCGAGCGATATGGTTTTAATTTTGTTTCTAGTAATACTACATCCGATTTTGTCCAGCGCGATGAAGGTTGGTGGCAATATACTCAAAAAAATGGACAATGGTTTGACGAACCTGAGTTTGATGAGTCAGTCAAGACTAATGTAATGGGTTTTTCTCAAGCAGTACAAGACCCCCAAACTAATGAATTTTTAGGGGTAATCCGGACTAATATTACACTTAGTTCATTGAATAGTGAGCTTGTTAACTACCTTCATGGAGAAAATGCACAAGAAGCTGCTCGTTTTCAAATAGTCGATCCTGATGCTAGTTTTGTGCTTAATGACATCAGCTACCGAGATATTCAAGCTGAGAATGAGAATGGTCAACAGTCAACTGATGGCGATGAAGAATCTCCAGAATATATCTCTGAAGATATCCCTATACTTGGTGGAGAGCCTATTATACAGGCAGTCAAAACTCTGATAAAAGTTGAGGACAATGACTTGACTTTCGAGGCACTAGAACCGTCAGAAGCTGACAGTTTTTTGACTTTGGAGGAAGCACAACAGTCAATTACTCAGCAACCAGGCTTTTCTGAAGTCAGTTTTCATCAAGAAACCATATTCTCAAAAAACTTCATTGCTGCTTCATTCAGATATCGAAACAATATTTATAGCTTGGTTACTGTTCCCCATACTGACATAGTATCAATTGGCGTCATCAATTATGACGTGGTGGCTGCCACAGGACGGAATTTGCTAAAAGTTGCCGCCTTGGGAGCGGTTATTTTAGGTATTATTGCTACAGGTTCAATTATTCTTCTAGCGCAACAATTATCTCGACCTCTGACTAGGCTATCAGAAAACACACAACAGGTAGCGGCAGGAAATCTAAATGTTACAGCTAGTATCGAGGGGACTTTAGAAACTAGAACCTTAGCAGATAACTTTAACAAGCTAGTTAATCAGGTTAAAGAACTACTCCAAAAGCAAAAAATCTTAGCTGATGAACAACGTCAGGAAAAAGAACAGCTAGAACAAGCAATTTATACTCTAATCGAAGAAATCTCAGATGCGACAGAAGGAGATTTAACAGTCAGAGCTAACTTGAACTCCTTGGAATTGAGTACAGTTGCCGACTTATTTAACGCGATTATTGATAGCTTACAAGAAATTGCCATTGAAACCAAGCAGTCAACCCGCCTGGTAGGTTCTTCTTTAAAGCACAATGAAGCAGCAATTCGTTTGTTAGCAGGGCAAGCTATGACTGAAGCGGCAGAAACTCAAAATACCTTGATATCTGCAGAAGAAATGTCTCAATCAATTCAGGCAGTAAGCAAAAGTGCTAGCCAAGCAGAAAAGATTGCCGATGATACTTATAATACCGTTTTGAATAGTACCAAGGATATGGACTCAACAGTAAATAGTATCTTAAATCTGCGGACTACTGTAGGAGAAACAGCCAAAAAAATGAAGCGTTTAGGAGAATCCTCCCAAAAAATCTCCCAAGCGGTCTTTTTTATCGAAGAAATTGCCCTAAAAACCAACGTACTGGCGATTAATGCCAGTGTTGAAGCTGGGCGCGCAGGAGAATACGGACAAGGTTTTACCATTGTTGCCGAACAAGTTGGGGCATTAGCAGAGCAATCGGCAACAGCAACCAAAGAAATTGCCCGCATTGTGGCCACAATTCAAGCAGAAACCCAAGAAGTAAGCCAAGCAATGGAATCAGGCACAACTCAGGTAGTAGACTCGACACGTTTAGTAGAATCGACCAAGCAGAGTTTAGCCCAAGTATTACAAAAATCACAGCAAATCAACCAGTTAATGAGTTTTATTTCCCAAGCAACTGGATCTCAGGCAGATACCTCGCAAAATGTTACCAACTTGATGCAAAAAATTGCTCAATTATCGGAAACTACAGCCAAATCTTCCCAGGAAATAGCACAATCAATGGTCGAAACTGCTCAAGTAGCCAAAAAATTGGAGTCTGCCGTAGCTCAGTTCAAAGTAGCTGAAAATCGTCAGTAATCTAAGCCAAGCATCACTCTAGATCTATTCAACAGAGCATTTAAAAAGTTTTTAGTTTTTAGTATTTAGTCTTTAGTCTTTAACTCAATTACTTAGTAGATTTAAACTACTAAGTAATTAAAACTTTCAACACCCCGATTAGAGATGGCGAGGAAACCTCACCCTCTCTTGCGGTCAAATTATAAATTATGAGAGGGGATTTGAACCCAGAAAACTAACAACTAATAACTAATAACTAATAACTAATAACTAATTGTTAAAAAGAGCAATTTACTAACTTCGAGCAATATGGATAAAGAACAACAAATTCGCCTGAATTTTCTTAATGAGACCGAACAATTTTTTACTCAGATGGAGTCTAATTTCTTGGGATTAGCTGATACTGAGATTAATCGCCAACAATTAGATCTAGTTTTGCGCTCTGCTCATTCAATTAAAGGTGGTGCTGCGATGATGGGCTTTAATATTTTGAGTCAAGTTGCCCATCGTTTAGAAGATTTTTTAAAAATTTTGCGGGTTCGCTACACTTCAAGTTCAGTTAGCGTTGAAGTAGAAACCTTATTATTACAAAGTGTTGATTGTCTACGCCAAATTAGTAAGCTTAATCGTCAAGGATTAGCAGCCAGAGAATCCAAATCAAATAAATCTAATATTAGTAATTCTCTACTATTGCGAGAAATCTTGCGCCAACGCGATCGCACCCAAACAATTTTTGAGCAGCTAGAACAAAATCTCGGAGAATTGAAAGATACCGACGAAGATATCTTGATGGCACAAGATGAAGATATCGATCCTGCTTTACTCATCTTTGAAGAGGGGGTGGAGAAGATTTTAGATCATTTTGAACATCAATCCAAAACATTAGCAATTGAGGAAATAGCTGAAAAACTCGCCACCACAGCCCAAGAATTAATCGCCTTTGGCAAGATGGCAAATCTCGAACCCTTTATACAACTGTGTCAGTCAATCCAACAACAAGCAATAACTCTATCTTCAGCAGAGATTAAACCCTTGGCAGATCTAGCTTTAAAAACTTGGAGGCGATCTCACGCTTTAGTATTACGGGGAAGCATGGAGAAATTACCTTCTTGTCTAGAAAATAACAACCTAGTAGAAAGTAGTCATACTACTACTGTCGAACCCGAAACTAGAGAAATCTTGCCAGATGATTTATTAGATGCAGATTACGATCCCTTAGAAGATGATTCCCTAGAACTTGATGGCTTACAGTCCGCTTTTGACATCAATCTAACCCAGAGCGATCGCCTAGAATGGATAGAGGCTAATCACCAGCTAGAGACAAATTTCGACGAAGTCAAAGAAGTAGCCGAAGCCTTTATTCCCCAAAGCTTAAATCCCTTAGAAGATGATTCTTTAGACCTTAGTGAGCTGGAGTCAGTCTTTGACATCGATACAACAGAAGCAACGCCAAGCACAATTCAATTAACCCAGGATGAGTTTTCTCCCTCCTTATACCCACAGCAAGAACTGTCTGTAGACAAGATGGTCAGAGTTCCCGTTGCACAATTAAAACAATTTAATAATCTTTTTGAGCAACTAATTTTAGACCGTAACAC
>JASJDX010000363.1 GCA_030064975.1 Pleurocapsa sp. MO_192.B19 | reverse complement strand
ATATAACCAGCCGCAATATCTAAAAATGCTGCCGCATCAGCAACAGTACGGGTTAAGGTGCCATGAGTCCCCAGTCCACTTAAACGATCGCCCACAGGGGCCAAGGAAATTCGTCCCCGACTCGGTTTAATTCCTACTAACCCACAACAGGCAGCAGGGCCTCTAATCGATCCTCCTCCATCTCCCCCCAAGGCAATGGAACATAACCCCGCAGCAACGGCAGAAGAAGAACCGCCACTTGAGCCACCAGGAGTATATTCTAGATTCCAGGGGTTACGAGTAGGTGCAAAACCTTCAGGTTCAGTGTAGGGAAAAGAAGCTAACTGGGAAGTGGCAGTTTTGCCTAAGATAATAAACCCTGCCTGTCTAATTTTAGTTATTACCCCTTCATCGTATGTCGCTATTTGGTCTTTAAGGGCAGCAACACCAAAGGTTATGGGCATATCTACCACAAATTTGCTGTCTTTAATGCCTATGGGTACGCCAAAAAAAGGTGGCAGATCGCTTGTGTCTGTGGTTTGAGCTAGCTGTTCGGTTTTTTGTTGGGCATCAGCGATCGCGCTTTCTTGAGCAACATGATAAAAACAACCTAAGAGAGGATTATATTTTTCGATCCGTGATAGATATAGTTCTGTTAACTCTAAAGGGGTAACCTGGCGATCGCGTATTAGTTGCGCTTGTTTTAGTGCAGAAGTAAATGCTAAATCGGTTAAGTTTTGGCAAGACATAGAGTAAATGGTTAATTGCTAATTGTTATACCACTATTAGGATCGAAGACAAATAATTGTTCTAAATCGAATTTTACGGCAAGGCGATCGCCTTTTCTTCCCTGCCAATAGGCATCTGTTAGCAAGTTAAGTACTAAATTGGATTCAGGGGCAATTGCTTTTACTAGGGTTTCTCTGCCTAAAGGCTCAACAACACTAACTTCTAAGTTTAAAGAATTTGGTTCATTTTTATCTGACTCAGAATGATGGAGTGCAATATGTTCGGGGCGAATGCCAATGTCAAATTTTTGTCCCTGACTCGGTTGTAATTGTTGTTTGAGGACAGAATTTAAGGGTATTGATTGATTATTAAAGATAATGAAGCGATCGCTATCATAAGTTGCAGGTAAAATATTCATTGGTGGATTACCCAAAAAACCAGCCACCATACTATTAGCAGGATGAGCATAAATAGCTTGAGGACTACCTATCTGCTGTACTTTGCCATCTTTTAACACTACTACGCGATCTGCTAAAGTCATCGCTTCTACTTGATCGTGAGTTACATAAATTGTCGTAATGCCTAAGCGTTGATGTAATTGTTTTAGTTCTGTCCTAGTGTCGTCTCGTAATTGGGCGTCTAAATTGGATAAGGGTTCATCTAGTAAAAATACTTGAGGCTTACGAGCGATCGCCCTACCTAAGGCTACTCGCTGTTGCTGTCCTCCCGATAGCTGTTTGGGCTTGCGTTTGAGCAAATATTCCATATCTAAAGAGCGGGCTACTTCTTGAATTCTATTGGCGATCGCCTGAGGGTTTTCTCGACGCATTTTCAAGCCAAATGCTATATTTTCGGCTACGCTCATGTGAGGATAAAGAGCATAATTTTGAAATACCATCGCCACGTCTCGCTGTCGTGCAGGTATATTGTTGACTAATTTCTCGCCAATATAGAGTTCGCCACGAGTAATAGATTCTAATCCAGCAATAGTTCTTAAAACCGTAGATTTACCACACCCAGAAGGGCCAACTAACACCCAAAAAGCATGGTCAGGAACTTTAAAAGTAATATCCTCAATTGCCATAACATTGCCAAATTGACGAGTAATTCCTTTTAGACTGACTTGAGCCATAAATCTTGAGCCATAAATTAAAGTAGTGAGCGATACACTAGTTTGTCGCTACCTAGAAAATTATACGTAATTAGACCATAAAAATACCTAGCATTGTTCATTATTGAAAACCGTTGCTACAATATGCTTGTTTTCTGAAGGTGTAAGAGCTAAGTATGTCTAGAACTTCGGCTATTTTACGCGATGGAATTATCCTCAATAATCGTTACCGAATTCTGAAAGAGATCGGTAGAGGAGGCTTTGGTAGAGCCTATTTAGCTGAGGATACCCACCGTTATCGGGAATTATGTGTCCTCAAGGAATTTGCTCCTCAAGTAAAAAGCGATCGCGAATTATCTAAAGCGGAAGATTTATTTGAACGAGAAGCAGGAATACTTTATAAACTCAAACATAAACAAATCCCTAAATTTGAGGCTTTGTTACAAACTCGTGTTGATGGTAAGCGAGCGCTTTTTTTGGTTCAGGAATATATTGAAGGAGAAAGTTATTGGGAATTATTAAAAAGAAAGGGAAAATTAACTGAAGTTGAAGTCACTAAAATGATTTGGGATTTACTTCCTGTATTAGATTATATTCATGCCTCTAAGTTAATTCATCGTGATATTTCACCAGATAATTTAATTCGTCGTGACTTGGATGGGAAGACTATCTTAATTGATTTTGGCTGTGTAAAAATTGCTGCTAATGCTGTGTCAAAATCCACGGGACAATCTATGACTTTGATTGGCAAAAAAGGTTATTCTCCAGATGAACAAATCCGTCGCGGTCAAGCCTTTCCCTGTAGCGATCTTTATTCTTTAGCCGCAACAGCAATAGTTTTGTTGACTGGTAAACAGCCAGATGAATTATACGACAGTCATCAAGGAAAATGGCATTGGGAATCTGAGGTTAGGGTCAGTTCTTCCCTAAAAAAAGTATTAAATAAAATGCTGGCTTATAAACCATGCGATCGTTATCAGTCAGCTGACAGAGTTCGTCAAGTATTAAGTAAAGAAAACAATTCAGTTGTTAATAGTTTTATCTCTCGTATTCGTACTTTGGTAGTTTCACCAGGAGACAACGACGACCCCACATATCCTACTAATTTTATCTCGGAAATTCATAGCAATATTTCTCGTATAAGCACCAAAAGCATGACTATTGCTCGCCAAGCTACTCGTTTTTCTACTACAGGAAATATTAAACAGATTCAACCTTGGCACTGGGGATTAATTACTGCTGGGGTTATTTTAATTCCAGGTTTAATTAGCTTTGCTCTTACCAAAAGTAGAATTCCCAATCATATTACTTCTAATTTTGATGGTAATTCAGATATTAATTCTATTAATAAAGCTGAGCAAAATTTACAACAAGAAATATATCAACGCATTCAATCTTTAGAGCTCGATCCTGGAGCTTTTTATAAACAGGTAGACACTCTTTTTCATCAACAATATCCAGAATTAAAAGGTGTACAACTAACTGAAAAAGTCGAGCATCAAAATTATCGTCAAGTTTGGTATGAAATTGCTACTAGTTTATTAAATAAGCAAGAGAAAAATAGTAAATTAAGTGAATAAATCTTGAAATCACTTATTACTAATTTTAGCTAAAGACTGGGTATCAAATCGTTGCCACCATTCTCTTAATTCAGTATTTTCAATATTAAACCCCTCAATTTCTACCAAAAATCTACTATTTACTAGTAAATTTAAGCTACCTTCTTTACTAGCGTATGTATATTCTTCTCGCCCTGGAATATCGCCAATTTTAATACCTTTATTATAACCGTTCGTTGACTCTTGACTAAATTCTGTAGTTAATAAAAAAGGCATATATAAAGCAGAATTAAATGCCCAATCAAAGATACTAACTTTTATTTGTTTATCATCTTGGAAATAGCTTTGATGAACTTGAGAAATACTATGGTTACCAAAAGAGTTAGTTTCACCCTTGGGTTTTTCTGCTGTCCAACCTTGAGGAGCTTCAGGTAAATATTCCAGTAGTTCTTTTAAAGAAATGGGTTCAACTGGTTCTTTATTAGCTATTTCTTGTTGAATATTATTAACATTTTTGCCTATTTCAATGACTTTTTGAATAGCTTCCACAGGATTTTTATTAATATCAATTCCCTCTTCTACTTGAGGAATTTCTGATTTTGAGCTTTCACTATCACTACAGGCAACTAGCATAATTGAAACTATGATTACCCATAAAGTATACTTAGCGCTCGCGTACCATGGGCTTCGCCCAATCGCCAAAAGAAAGTTGTTAACAATAATTTTCATAACTTAGTAAAAAAATACAATACATAGTAGTTCTCAAGTTAATAAAGATTATTTCCAGATCTAATTATCTATTATCTAATTACTTATTACTTGATTCCATCAAGGTTAATTCTATTTAAGCGAGAATTACTATAATAGTTTTAGTTAGTTTATATGTTTTATCTCGATCGATATATATAGCTAAACTGTATCTAATATAGCAATTTTATCTGAAGTTAAATAGTAGATAAAAGTAGATCGATTAGAAAATCTTAGTTTTCTTCTGGCTAAAATAGCGTTACTGCTATCACTAAATAGTTAACAAAATGAGCCAAAAAAAATGAGCCAAAAAAAAGAAACTACGGTGTTATTGTTATCCTTACTAATAACTATAGGTACAGTATCAGGTGGCATATGGTGGTTAACTCAAAAGCCAAAAATTCCAATTTCTGTAATTACTTCTAATAAATCTGGCGATACTTCTAAAATACCAACAACCTTTAACTCAGATCTAATCAGTGCGGGAAATAGAATTTTAGTTAATCAAAATAGTACCCAAGAAAAGCAACTGGCAGCAAAAGCGATCGCCAAAAAAAATTACTCCGAAGCCGTATCCCAACTGCAACAATCTTTAAACAAACAGCGCAACGATCCTGAAGCTCTAATTTATCTGAATAATGCTCGTATTGGTGATGCTCAATCTTATAGTATTGCCGTACCTGTACCCATTGGTACGGAAATGACAACAGCCAAAGAAATCCTCAGGGGTGTTGCTCAAGCGCAGGATGAAATTAATCAGCAAGGAGGTATTAATGGTATTCCTTTAAAAGTAATTCTGATCGACGATCGTAATAACCCCGAAACCGCTAAACAGATCGCCCACAATTTGGTCGGGAATCAAGATATTCTTGGAGTTGTGGGGCATTTTGCCAGTGGTGTGACATTAGCTACTGCACCTATCTATCAAGATAATGGCTTAGTTGCTATTTCCCCTACTAGCACCTCCGTCTCTATTTCTGGCGCAGGAAATTATATCTTTCGTACTGTACCTAGCGATCGCTTTACGAGCAATGCTTTAGCTCAATATTTTTTGTCACAACTTAATAAGCATCAAGCGGCGGTTGTTTATAATTCTCAAAGTGCTTATAGTACTTCCCTTAGAGATACCTTCACTACCGATATTTTAAGTAATGGAGGAGCTATTGTTACCGAAGCTGACTTATCCAAAGCTAATTTTAATCCTGCCGATATACTCCAAGAAGCACATAGCCAGGGGGCAGAAGTATTAGTATTCTTAAATGATTCGACAACTGTGAATAAGGCTTTTTTGCTGATGCAGGTAAATAATCGTCAGTTACCCATGTTAGGCGGTGATAGTATTTATAAACCTCAAACATTGCAAGTTGTGGGAGAAAAGGTGGTGGATTTAGTTTTGGGTGTACCTTGGCATATCTTTGGTAATATCAACTCTGATTTTCCTACCGCAGCACGTCGTCTTTGGGGAGGAGATGTCAACTGGCGTACAGCAATGGCTTATGACGCAACGAAAGCTTTGGTTGCAGGGATCAAAAACAATCCTAGTCGCCAGGGAATACAAGAAACTTTATCTCAATCAGGCTTTTCATTCGAAGGTGCATCGGGAACAGTTAAATTTTTAGCTTCAGGCGATCGCAATCAAGGGGTACAACTAGTTAAAGTGCAACCAGGGAATCGTTCTCCCTTTGGCTATGATTTTGTTCCTCTAGAGTAAGCTGTCAAATATTTATCAGGTATTTAAATTACATACTATCAACAAACTATTAAATTCTTATATACGCTACGATATTTCAACAACATATGACAGCGATCGCAGTCAGATTTAACAATAGCTAGTATTCTCAGACTATAGCAAATAAAAATTAATAATGAACTAAAAAAACCAGAATCTTAATCATAAAATATGAATAATGTTACTCAATATTATGCAATTCTGGGAATTAAACATACCGCATCTCCAGAAGCAACTAAAAAAGCTTATCGTAATTTAGCTAAAATTTGGCATCCAGATCGTTATATTAATAACCCCGTTCTTCGAGAAAAAGCTGAAATAGAAATTAAAAAAATTAATCAAGCCTATGCGATAATTAAAGCTTTTCAAGCAGAAAATACGAGAGCATCTATTAAACAAGAGATTAATCATAGTCCCCATGCAACAGTTTCCAAAACTCAAAATACACCAGAGTTTTACTATCAGCAGGGTGTTGACTATGCCAACTCTCAAAATTACCAAGACGCTTTAATTAGTTTGGCTCAAGCTATTAAGCTAAATGCCGATTATCTAGAAGCATATCAATATCGAGGTTTTATTTTATCGAAGCTAGGTTATGAATATCGAGCCGATGCAGAGTTTAAGAAAGCACATCAAATTAAAGTAAAGTATAAAATCAAAAAATCTTCTAAAAAGTATACTCCTCAAGCTTATATTAATCGAGAAGATACCACTGAAGCTACGGTTAAAACGTAAAGTGATAATATAGCAATTCTTATACTCGTGAGGTACAGTTCAAATTTTCTTCTTCCTTCTTCCTTTCAAAGACCATCTTGTACCTCATAACTATGAAAAACGCTATAATCACTACTCCATGATACATTGAGCATCTAAAAGAACTAATGTTGCTGTTTGGAAGACATTACATCGATCTATTTTGTTAGATAAAATAGATTCTTGTGTTTGTTTAACATTAGAAATTGCCTTATTTGTCTCTGGTTGAAACTGTTCTAACCAGGAATTATCGCTTAAATATTCCACTCTAAATGCATCTTTGTCTAGTAGCCATAGATCGATGTTGTATTTCTGAATAAACTTATTTACCTCTGCTTGATTGAGACTATATTGAGCTTCGATCAGATCTTTTGTTCTTTGACGAATTGGCTGATAGTAATCAAGATGATAGGGAATGCTATATTCTTTGGCGACTAAAACTGAACGTTGGGCAAAGCTAGGGATAAAGTCGGCTTCTCTACTCAGGCTAGCAAGAAGAAGATCTTTAGGTTGCTGTTGCAAGAATTGATAAAGTTCTGGGGTATCTCCTCTAACGTAACCTAGTCGATAGGGACGAGACTGAACATTATAGGTAGGATATAACAATACGCTAATCGCGATCGCTGTAATTAGAGGCTGGAGAATTTTTTGGTATCGAGTAATCTGATGAGTGATTTTATCAAGAAGTATGGCGAGGGTTATTCCATTAGCTAAAGCAATAACAATTCTCCAAGTATGTTGGGAATAACGAGCAGGTAAATGTAACGTAAATAATAGTAGATGGGATAAACAAAATAAACCGAAAGAAGCTAACAGTATTTGCCAGATAATTTTAGCTCGATCATTGATTTTATTGACTAAAGGAAACCTGGCGAGATACCTGATTATAAAAGGTAAAAATAAGCCAATCGAAAACAAGATAACATATTGCCATTCATACGGAAAAAATCCACTTCTTTTGCCCGACAGCCAAAAAGAGAAAGGATTATCTAAGAAAAACTCACTTCTTCCCCCTGAATAAAATTCAGGCATTTGCTTGGCAGTTTCTAAGTTGATAACCTGATTAAAATCGGCAGTCTGCAATTTATAAACCGCTAGTATGCTGACTGCTACAATCAATCCTATTAAATAAAAATATCGCGATTGGGCGAAGCCCACGCTACGCGATCGCTTCTGGGTAATTAAATTAATACTCAGGATACCTGCGGAGATTAATACTGTCTGGGGATAAAATAAACCTTGGAGAATAATAAATAATAAACAAGGTAATAATTTCTGCCGCAATAAATAGTAAATAAAGCCTAAAAATAAAACATAAAAAAAAGCCCTAGGTGTACCAGAAACTAGATCATCTAACAGCCAAAGATTTTGATTTAAGAGCAAACTTACCAAAAAACCAGCAAAAGGAAGAGGAAAAATAGTAACAGTTACTAAAAAAATATAAATACTATTAGCGACACCCAGCAAGACAGGAAGTATTTTGTTAAATAAAAATGGTTCAATACCCAAAAAATTAGCCAACCAATAGACAAACTTGTAGCCCAAGGGAGCAACAGAGCGGAAATAATCTGCAATCAAATCATCAGGAAATAAATTGCTATCGCTCAATTGTTGTAACCAAAAAACGTGCTGTCTAGCATCATCTTGGATAATATAATCAGACTGAAAAGCTAACTTTAATCCAGATAAACTAAATAAGATTGCGGCAAAAATACTAGCAGCCAACCAAAAATTATATTTTTTAATTTTTAATCTCCAATTAAAAATAAACAATCAAAAATCTAAAAATTATTAATCAAAACGTCAGTTCGATGAAACTAGAAATTTCGTAATTCATAACTTGAGAGATACTTGCATTCCCTATTATTTCATGGAAAAAATTATAACTCCGTTGCGTAGCTTTTCGCGAGCGCGAATACTCCGTTCGCGTAGCGTGCCCTACGGGCATACTCCGTTCGCGGTTGCGGAGCAAGTCGTTAGACTCAGCGTGCCCTACGGGCATACTCCGAACTTACGTTAATCAAAGTTATTGACTCAAAGCCCTGAGAAACTTCTGTAAATTACCTAAAAAATTAGGTTTTTTCCGTGGTGAAGTACTTTCGTTAGTTTCGCCTTCAGGATTAGTTAACTTAATCATCAGACGTTCCAAATCTTCTCCCATTGGTTTACTACTCAATTCTGTGGCTAATTCATAACCTGATTCCTTTTCCAACCAAATTTGCCAACGGGAGGGATGACAACGCAAAATAGCACCTCCTGCAATTGGACGCAGATAATAACAAGAGTAAATATTTTTAATAAAGCGATCGCGCAACTTTCTGGCAGCCAAACCAATACCCACTACTGCTACATCTTCTAGTTGAGGAATAAGAAAGATAACAGGGCGATCTCCAGCTAGATTACTTAATTTCTCGGCGCGCTCAACCTCTACCGAAGAAGGACAAGCCACAATAAAAATTTCATCTTCTGGTGAAATATGGGTCTCAATAGGAGTAAAACGACTACCCATATCAGTCACCTGAAAAGGCTTTTCGCCCCAATTTCGTTTAGCCAGGGCTGCTGCCCCTGTATCAGGGAACATTACTTTAACCCCAGAACCATAATCAGCAAAAATACCAGCAAATTCTAGGGCTAATGCCTCAGATTGTAAAGCAATTTCGGGAATGACTAATTCGACTTGAATCAGTTTATAGCCATCGGCGATCGCCGCTTTAGTAGCTTCTTTTGCCTGTTCGACTGCTGCGTCTAGGGTTTCAGGGAAAGTGTTCATAAAAAAATATTAACAGAAATCAATTTTATTGTAGCGATCGATGCCTCCGTTAATTGCTAAGTGTTCTTACA